>CAZIZD010000011.1:0-25969 GCA_964543615.1 uncultured Alcaligenaceae bacterium
CGCCAATACCAATCTCAACATCCTGCCCAACGGCCGGGTCGTGACCGCGTGGCAGAACAAGGTCGCGTTGCTCGACGGTGACACCGGCCTCGTCGTGAAGCAGGCCACGTTGCCCACCGGCCCCACGCCCGCCATCGATGCCAGCTACAAGCACCTGACGATCGCGCCCGACGGCACGCTGATCCTCAAGGACCAGACGCGGCCGAGCGGCTGCAAGCTCCAGGGCACGATGGCCATCATCCAGTGCAACGAGCCCGGCATGAAGCAGGGCAATTCGAACCTGGTCGCCGTGCATCCCGACACGCTCGAAGTGCTCGACAGCATCGCGCTGCCCGAGCCGGCGACGGTGCCGCACATCATCACCATGTTCGAGGGCAGGATCGCGATCTACCTCGGCGTGAACAGCGGCGCGCTGCGCTACTTCTGGGACCCGCAGGCGAAGAAGCTGTCGCAGGACACGAGCTGGGTGGTCAAGCCCATGAAGGAGGGCCAGACCACCTCCGATGCGCCCAGCCTCCTCGGCGACTGGATCGTGCTGCAGACGAACGGCATCGGCAGCGAGACGGTGGCATCGAGCATCGTGGCCGTGCACCAGAAGGACCCCAAGCGCATGCAGGTGATCTTCCCCTTCGGCGAACTCAAGAAGGGCGAGTGGAGCTGGGCGCCGCCCAAGCCGCAGACCGATCCCGAGAACAGCATGATCTATTCGGCGGACATGGGTGTCGGCAAGGTCGCGGGCATCAAGATCGACCAGGCCACCGGCGAGATGAAGACGGTGTGGGTCGTCGACGACACCACCAACGCCTTCCAGCCGCTGATCGGCCCCAAGGACAAGCGCGTGATGCTGCTGTCGAACGCGAAGAAGAATGTCGAGAAGGAGCCCATCAAGCTCGCGCTGTTCACCGGCAACTACAAGGAACAGGTGACCTGGCGCGACGCGGCGACCGGTCGCATCGTCGCGCAGTCGGACTTCTTCGAGCCGCTGTCGATCGGCGCGCTGATCACGCCGGGCTTCGGTGGGCGAGTCTACTTCCCGACGGGCAAGGGGTTCATGGTGCTGCAAGTCATGCCCAAGCCTTCGACGCCGTCGAGCAAGTAGGGAGCCGCGATCATGAAACTACACAACTCGCTCGGTAACGCGATCACTGCCCTTTGCATGGGCTCCGCCGCGCTCGTGCCGGCGCCTGCAACAGGGCAGCCAGCCACAACGCAGCCGGCGCCTGCGGCCTGGGAAGCCGAAAAGTGGAAGGTTGCCGCGACCGTCTACAGTTGGCTCCCTGCCATCGACGCCAAGGTGATATTCCCGGGGGGCTCTGGCAGCACCGACATGGTTGTCCCCTTCAGCGACATCCTGAGCCACCTCAAGATGACCTTCATGGGGGCTGTCGATTTGCACAACGGCCGTTGGGGCATGTTCACCGACGCGCTTTACCTGGACGTCGGCGGCGTCAAGTCGCAAACGAACGATTTCACCATCGGCAACACGAGGATTCCCGCCGGCACCACCGCCGACCTGACCGTGGATCTCAAGAGCTGGGTCTGGACCCTGGCCGGCGAGTACCGTGTCGTTGCCGACCCGGCGTGGTCCGTGGACCTGCTCGCGGGCGCGCGGATGTTGTATCTCAAGCCAACACTCGGGTGGTCGATCAGTGGCGACGTCGGCCCCACATTCACTCCAGGTCGCAGCGGAAGCGAGAGCATCAGCGAGACGCTCTGGGACGGGATCGTCGGTGTCAAGGGTCGCTATGCGTTCGGGGAAGATCGCGCGTGGTTCGTGCCGTTCTATCTCGATGTCGGCACCGGGCAGACCAAGTTCACGTGGCAAGCCACCGCCGGCATCGGCTATTCGTATCGCTGGGGTGATGTCCTGGCCGTGTGGCGCTATCTCGACTGGAACGCCAAGTCGGGGTCGTCACTCTCGGACCTCAACATGAGCGGCCCGATGCTCGGTGTCGTGCTGCACTGGTGAGCATGGGCCACGTTAGGACGGGCTTCGCGGCCGCGTTGCTTGCAGCACTGGTCGGTCTTGGCGGTTGCACCACCCGTCCGATTAATCCTCCCATCAAGGAAGTCGACCCGAACGCCGGGTACAGTTTCCAGACGCGCCAGAAGCACTTCAAGAGCAAGGAAACTCTCGTCGTCCTCGCCTTCTCGGGCGGCGGCACGCGAGCTGCCGCGTTTTCGTACGGGGTCCTCGAGTTCCTTCGGCGCACCGAGGTCCTTGCACCCAACGGCACCAGGGTTCGCCTGCTCGACGCCGTCGATGTCATCACCGGCGTTTCGGGCGGCAGCTTTACCGCACTTGCGTATGGCCTCTACGGCGACAAGCTCTTCGCCGATTACGAACAGCGCTTCCTCAAGCGCGACGTGCAGGGTGAGCTTCTTGCGCGGGCGATCAATCCAGCGCACTGGGGAGCCCTGTCGTCGACCGGCTGGGGCCGCTCCGAATTGGCCGCCCAGTTGTACGACGAAATCCTGTTCAACGGTGCGACCTTCGGGGACCTCAACCGCGGCGACGGACCGTTCGTCATCGCGTCGGCCACCGACATCGCGACGGGTGGCCGCGTAGCCTTCAACCAGACCATCTTCAACATATTCTGCTCGGATCTCGATGCCGTACGCCTTTCACGCGCCGCTGCTGCGTCGTCTGCCGTTCCCGTGGTGCTGTCGCCCGTCACGATCAACAACTACGGCGGCACCTGCAACTATGCCTTTCCGCCGTGGGTCAAGACGTTCAGCGATTCCGCGGACACTCCGCGGCCGGCAGCGCGGGCGATTCGAGAGCTGAAGAATGCGCAACCCTATCTGGACGGAGCACGTCGTCCCTACATTCATCTCGTGGACGGCGGCGTGTCCGACAACGTCGGGATGCGCGGCGTCCTCGACGCGCTGGAGTTTCTCGAAGCTTTGCACGATGCAGGGCTGCCGACGCCGCTCGACCATGTCCGCAGGATAGTCGTCTTCGTCGTCAATTCGCTCTCGTCGCCTCCCACCAACTGGGACCAGTCGGAGACGCCGCCGGGCACGTTGGACATCCTGCTGAAGGCCACCGGCGTCCCGATCGATCACTATTCCTACGAGGCGGTCGAGTTGCTCAAGGACACTGCGGCACGCTGGAAGAACGAGCGCCGGCTCCGAAACCTCGCCGGGTGCGCCACCAACAAGGATTCAGCGGTCTGCGCGGCGATACGTGGCCCGGAGGCGGAGATCTATGCCATCGACGTGTCGTTTGCCGCGCTTCCCGATGCGGCGGAGCGCGCTTACCTCAATCAGCAACCCACGTCGTTCGTCCTGCCCGCCGAAGCCGTCGATCGCCTGCGTGCCGCTGCGGGGACGATCATCCTTGCGTCCCCGGAGTTCGAGCGTCTGCTGAAGGATGTCGGCGGGAAAGTCGTTGCCGATCCGGCCGCGGGAGGGAGTGCAGGGCGCGCCCCGTGACGCGATTGCCATCGTGGTGCCGAATCCCTGCGCCGCGTAAGCGTCTAGCGGCCGCTGCATTTGCTCGAGTGCTGCCGCGCGTTACCCCCGAGGCGTTGCCGAGGCGAGAAATTCATCGAGTTGCTCGAACGTCTCTTCGTTCCAGCTGATGCTCTCGGTGCTGATGGCTTCGTCGAGCGCTTCCTTCGAGGGGTAGACGTCACACACGACGACCTTGGTCTGTCCCGCGCTCTCCTCGAACGTGACCGTCGTGACCGACCCGGCGCCGCTCGCTTCCTCGTTGGTCCAGACGAGGCGCGAAGGCGGTACCACTTCGAGATACCTGCCGTGGAACGCCATGGGCTCCGGGGCGGAAGGGTGGCGGAACACGAGGCGGTACGTGCCCCCTGCACGAACGTCGAGCTCGCAGGAAAGGAGCTCCAGGCCAAACGACTTGGGAACCCACCAACGCTGGAACAGTTCGGCCTTGCTCCATGCCTGGAACACGATGCGAGGCGGGGCGTCGATGATGCGCGTGACGACGAGCTCCCGGTCGGACCTGCGCTCCACCGACATTCGAGGCCTCACGTCGCCTCCCTGACTATTTCTTCCTGCGTCCATTGACCCGCTCCTTCCGTTTCAATTCCTGGACCACCTGATCCAGCCGGTCGAACCGCGCATCCCAAAGCTCGCGGTACCTCTCGAGCCACATCACCTCTTCCTCCAGGCGACGCGGGCCCAGCTTGCAGGTCCGCACGCGCCCGACCTTTTCGGTGGTGACGAGCCCGGCCCGCTCCAGCACGCCGACGTGCTTCTTCATGCCCGTGAGGGTCATGCGGAACTTGTCGGCAAGGTCCGTGATGGACGCGTCTGCGCACCCGAGCTGCGCCAGGACGCCACGCCGGGTGGCGTCCGAGAGGGCGGCGAACGAGGCATCGAGGCGGGCGCCGGAATACTGAACCATACGGTTCACTGTAGCGCGTGGGCGGTCGAATTGCAAGGGGACCGCAGCGATCCTGCCGTTATCGGCAAGGGCCACGGGCCGCGTGCTAACCTCGGAAACGTCCATGAGCTCATCGCCGAGGCGTTGCTTCGGTGAGCCTCCGAAAGGAACTTCCTTGAAATCGATGTATCGCAACGTTGCCGCGATCTTCGTCGCGTGCAATGCGCTGGGTCTCGCCGCGCACGCTGTCGCGGCCGGGAACGAGCCGCCAGAATGCAGCGACAAGACCTCGCTGAGCGACACGAAACTGCAGTACCAAGCGCTCGAGGCGCAGAAACAGAACCTCAAGATCAAGGCGTTTTCCGACGTGAAGCAGATTCGCCTCGGCCCGCCACCCTCGAACGTCAACCAGTATGCCAACAAGACGACCTACGCGACCTCGTCTCGCTGGTGCCAGGCGACGGCGGCGCTCTCCAACGGCACGAGCGACACGATCTACTGGCGCATGGACTACGTGGTCGCAGGAAAGGGATCGTCCCTCAATGTCGAGCACTGCTCGACGAACCACGACCTACTGGACAGCAGTTGCCAGAGGCTGCGCGCTGGCAAGTGACCGGCCGCGAGCTTTGAAGCGGATGGCTTGAGAGCGCGCTGCAAGGGGTCGATGATCTTCAATTGATCATCGCCGGTGGGTCAGCCGCTACTCACACGTGATCGAGCACCCGGTGCGGCCTGTACGGCGCGTCGAGCGCCTTGATCTCGTCGTCGCTCAGGCGAACGTCGAGCGCCTTCACCGCCTCCTCGAGCTGCCACACCTTGCTCGCGCCGACGATGGGCGCGGTGACGCCCGGACGCGACAGGAGCCACGCGTACGCAACCTCGGCGTGCTTGAGTCCGCGCTCATTCGCGACGCGGCCGACCGCCTCGACGACGTCGAAGTCCGCGTCCTGGTAGTAGTACTTGTGCGCGACCTCGTCCGACTTGCCGCGGGCGGTGTCCGCCGCCGACTTGTCGTCGCGCTTGCGGTTGCCGGCGAGGAAGCCGCGCGCGAGCGGGCTCCACGGCGTCACCGCCGTGCCCTGGTCGCGGCAGAACGGGATCATCTCGCGCTCTTCCTCGCGGTAGACCAGGTTGTACTGGTTCTGCATGCACACGAACGGCGTCCAGCCGTTGGACTTGGCGACGAACTGCATCTTCGCGAACTGCCACGCCCACATGCTGGAGGCGCCGATGTAGCGGGCCTTGCCGGCCTTCACGACGTCGTGCAGCGCCTCCATCACCTCTTCGATCGGCGTGTGATAGTCGAAGCGGTGGATCTGGTAGAGGTCGACGTAGTCAAGCTTGAGGCGCCGCAGGCTCGCGTCGATCGCGGACATGATCCGCTTGCGCGACTGGCCGCTCTTGTTTGGCGGCATGACCACCTGCTTGCTCGAGGTCGCACTGGAGAAGCGCAGGTCGACGGGGTTGTGCACCTTGGTCGCGACCACAACCTCGTCCCGATCGCAGAACTCGCGGATAAGCTCGCCGGTGATCTCCTCGCTCGCGCCGGCAGAATACGTGTCGGCGGTATCGAAGAAATTGATGCCCAGCTCGACCGCGCGACGCACGATCGCGCGGCCCTCGTCGATGCCCAGCACCCACGATCGCCAGCGCGTGTCGCCGAAGGTCATCATGCCGAGGCCGATGCGGGAGACCTTGACGCCGGTGCGGCCGAGATTCACATAGTTCATCGCGCTCTTAGTCCACGCCGGCGAATGGAAAGTCGAGCTCGGGCCGCCGGCCGGCGACGATCTCGGCGAGCGCCTTGGCAGAACCGCAGGACTGGGTCCACCCGACGGTGCCGTGCCCGGCGTTGATGTAGAGGTTGGGGATGCGGGTCTTGCCCACGTATGGGATGTTCGACGGCGTGGTCGGCCGCAGCCCCGTCCAGTGGGTCGCGTCATTCGAACGCCCCGCGCCGGGTGACATCCAGTCGATGTGGTCGACGAGCGCCTGGCAGCGGCGACGGTCGATGGTGAGGTCGAAGTCCGCGATCTCGGCGGTGCTCGTGCCGCGCAAACGCGTGCCCAGGCGGGCGAACGCCATCTTCATCGCCACGTCGTGCATGCCGATGCGAAACGCGCGGCGCTCGTCGGCGATGGGCACGGTGACCGAGTAGCCCTTCACAGGATAGATCGCGATGCCGCCGATCCCGAGCAGCTTCAGCATGGCCGGCGTGTAGCAGCCGAGCGAGACCACGCACGCCTGCGTGGACAGCGTCTCGCGCTGCCCGCCCGCGCGCTCCACCTCCACACCCGTCACGCGCTCGCCGTCCGCGACGATGCGCAGGATGCGCGTGTCGTACTCGAACGCCACGCCGCGTGCCGCGCACGCTTTGGCCAGCGCATTGGAGAACTGGTGCGCATCGCCGGTCTCGTCGAGCGAGGAGTAGATGCCGCCGACGATGCTGTCGCGGATCGGCTCGAGCGCAGGCTCGATCGCAAGGCACTCGTCGCGCGTCTTGACCTCGCGCTGGAAGCCGCGCGCGGCGAGCCGCTTCGCCGCGGCCGACGCACGCTCGAACTGCGCGGCATCACGATGGAAGAGGAGGATGCCGCCCTCGTGATGCTCGTAGTCGAGAGCGAGCTCCTTGCGCAATGCCTTGAGCGCCGTACGGCTGTAGAGGCCGATGTTCGCGAGGTGGACCAGGTTGCGGCCGTAGCGCTCGGTGCTGCATTCGCGCAGGAACGCAAGCAGCCAGCGCCACTGGTCGAGACGCGCGCGCGGTCGCCACACGAGCGGCGCGTCGCTTTGCAACAGCCAGCGCGGAAGCATCGACGGCGTCTGCGGATTCGCCCAGGGCTCGGAGACGTGCGCCGAGATCTGCCCCGCGTTGGCGAAGCTCGTCTCGAGCGCCGGCCCGGCGCGGCGCTCGATGACGCGCACGTCGTGCCCCTGGGCCCGGAGGTACCAGGCGGTGGTGACGCCGATGACCCCGGCGCCGAGAACGGTGAACTCCAAGGCGCGGGCGTCAGTCGGCCTTCACGCCGGTGCTCTTGATGATGCCGTCCCACTTCGCGCGCTCCGCCTTCTGGAACGTGTCGAACTGCGCCGGCGTGTTGCCGATCGGGATACCGCCCAGCTGCTCGATCTTCTCGCGCACGCTCGGCTTCGAAGCCATCTTGACCATCTCGGCAGAGAGTTTCGCCACGACGTCGGGTGGCGTGCCCTTCGGCGCCCACAGCCCGTGCCAGCTCGACATGGTCATGCGCGGATAGCCGAGCTCGGCGAACGTGGGGACGTCGGGCAGGATCGGCGAGCGCTTCTCCGATCCCACCGCCAGCGCGCGAAGCTTGCCGCCCTTGATGAGCGGCATCGCCGCGGTCAGCGCGTCGTACATGAGCGGCACCTGGCCGCCCACCACGTCGCCCATCGCAGCACCACTGCCCTTGTACGGAATCTGCTGCACCTTGATGCCCGCGACCTGGCCGAACACTTCGCCGGCCATGTGGGCGAGCGAGCCGCTGCCGGCCGACGCGTAGGGCAGGGGCACGCCCGATGCCTTGCCCGCCGCGATCACGTCGGCGACCGACTTGTACGGCTGCTGCACGCCGGTGAGCATCACGATCGGCACTTCGGTCAACTGGCCCACGGGGATGAAGTCCGCCACCGGGTCGTAGGTGATGGTGGGAAACAGGCTCGGCACGATGACGTGGATCGACGAGTTCACGAGCAGGGTGTAGCCGTCGGGCTTGGACTTCGCGACCTGGTCCGCGCCGATCATGCCCGACGCGCCGGTGCGGTTGTCGATGGTGACCGGCTGACCGAAGGCCTCAGTGAGGTCCTGCCCGATGATGCGGGCGACGATGTCGACCGAACCGCCGGCCGCGAAGGGCGCGACGATGCGGATGGGCTTGTCGGGATAGGCCTGCGCGGATGCCGTGCCCGCGAGTGCGAGGGCAAGCGACGCGCCAACGGCGCCGGCGAGGGTTCGGGACCACGAGATCATGGAATGGCTCCTGGAGGTTCGATGCGAATCTGTCGAATGTAGCGGTTCAGAGCACGCCCGGATAGCCGCCGCCATCCATGACGATATTCTGCCCCGTGATGAAGCCGGCCTGCGCGGAGCACAGCCACGCGCAAAGCGAGGCGAACTCCTCCGGCTTGCCGAACCGTCGCGCGGCGTTGGTCGACTCGCGCGACGCCCACACCTCGTCGAGCGGCTTGCCCGCCTGCTCGGCGAGGGAGCGGCCGAACGCCCACTGCGTCTCGGTGGCGAAGATGCCCGGGAGCATGGCGTTGATCGTCACGTTGTGGGGCGCGATCTCGCGCGCGAGCCCGGCGACGTAGCCCGCGAGCCCGAGCCGCGGACTTACCGACAGCGCGTGCTCGAGCTTGGGCTCCTTCACGAAGCGGGACGTCACCGTGACGATGCGTCCGAATTTCCGTTCGATCATGCCCTCGACCACGCCGCGGATGAGGTCGATGGGCGCCATCATCATGGCATCGAGCGCGCTGTCCCAGTCCGCGCGCGTCCACGCAAGATAGTCGGGCTTGATGGCGGGCCAGCCGCCGTTGTGGACGAGGATGTCGGGATTGCTGCAGGCGGCGAGGAGTCGCTCGCGTCCGGCGGGTACTGCGAGGTCGGCGGCGACGGTCAGGATTTCAACGCCGGTGCGGTCCCTTACGGCGGCCGCTGCCTCTTCGAGCACTTTTGGATCGCGGGCGCACATCACGAGATTCACGCCCTCGCTGGCGAGGGCGTTCGCGATCGCGTACCCGAGGCCGCGGCTGGCGCCGCAGACGATGGCTTTGCGGCCGGTGATACCGAGGTCCAAGGTTGGCTTCCTATGGCGAGACGGATGTCCGGACTGGAAGCATAGCGGATTGCGATGCTGCGGTTACGCGAGCGAGTCTCGTGTGGCGAGCCGAGACGACACCTTCCCCCTAAAGCGCCACGTCAATTCAACGCGGCGAAGTGCGTCGCGAGAATGTCGGCCACCGCGAGCGGCTTTTCGACCGGCGTCATGTGCCCGCACTGCTTGATCGTCACGAGACGGGCACCTGGAATGCCTGCGGCGATCTCCTGCGCACGCTCGGGTGGCGTAGCCACATCCGCGTCGCCGACGACGACCACCGTGGGACATCGGATGTCGGCCATGCCCCCGCGCGAGTCGGGCCGGCCGATCATCGCCGTCTGCTGCCGGACGAACACATCGGCATCGTTGTCGTCTGCCATCGCGCGCATGTAGCGGCGCAAGGCGTTGTCCTTCGCACGCGACGGATGCACGAAGGCCGGAAACTGCAACGCGGTGATCGCGGAGAAGGGACCGTTGCGTGCCATGGCGATCTGCGTGCGACGCTTGTCGCTCTGCTCGGGGGTGTCTGCGCGCGCCGACGTGTCGAGCAACGCCAGGGCCACGACGCGGTCCGGCGCCTGTCGCATGATCTCGAAGCACACGTAGCCGCCGAACGAGTGACCTGCCAGCGCAAAGCGCGGCGGCGCATCGGCGAGGATCTGCCGCGCGCAATCGGCGACCGAGTCATGTCGCGTGTGATCCGCGACAGTGACGGGGCCGATGCGCCACAGGGCAGGCAGCTGCGCTGCGTAGAGGCGGGGCGAGGCGATGAGGCCGGGAATCAGGACGATGGGGAGGGCCATGCAGATCCTCGTTCAACGGAAAGACACCGATAGTAGCCCGGTGCCGCCGTCTCCTCCGTTTACGAGGCTCGCGCTCGTTCGCCCCGAACGACCAGACTCGCCTAGCGCCTAGCGAGACAACCGCGCCAATCCGTCGCGGCCGCTCGCAGCGCGAGCGAGCAGCGCGCCGCCCGCCAGAAGCGCGAGCCAGCGGCCGACACCCGTGCGTCGTCGCGCCGCATTGAGCAACATGGAGCCGACGGCGGCGACGATGAAGTGCTCGCCCGGGAAGCCCTTTCGGGTGCGATCGAATTGCGCCACTTTCTTCAACGTCTCGTTCATCGGCAACTCCTGGATGATTGGGACAGCCGTAATGCTTCTTGCCGCGGCGATCTCAGGATCACGCATCCGCGTGATGCGATCTGCCAAAATCGGGCCCACCGCTTGCCGAATGGCTTACTTCGTCCGGCGGTCAGCGTCCTTGAGGGATTCCTTCGCGTTGCCGAGGCCCTGTTGAACCTTCCCTTCCACCTGCTTGGCGCCGCCCTTGATCTGCTGGGAAGTGCTTCCGGTGACCTCGCCGACCGTCTTCTGCACTTTTCCGGTCACTTCCTTGGCCTTGCCTGCAACCTGATCCTTGTTCATGGCTCAACCTCGACATGCGGACGATCCCGCAAGGGAATGGTCGCGTCCCGACGGTGAGGGGGCCATAGGGCGCCGTCTCACGTCAGCGTAAGAACTTTGCCCTTCTCACGTGGGCTGTATCGAATCCTGGCTTCTACGTCACCATGCGAGGCGCAAGTGCAACACGCAGCGCGTCCGCGCCTGCGAACTCCGGGAAGTGACAGGCCCTCATCCCCGAGGCGAGCGCCGCGGCGACGCTCTCGGCGCGATCGTCTATGAAGAGCACACGCGATGCGTGCGTTGGAATACGCCGTCGGCATCAAGCAGCAAGACCTCGATGCCCGGACCGCCTTGGCTACTCATGCCGATTCCAAGCGTGTGGCGAACGTCGTTCGAGCAGAGGTAACAGGTCATCCAAGCGGTCGATGCTATCGTCGGCCGCTTCGGCGAGCCCAGGAATGCGTTCGGGCCACAGATGGTCGATCACGCCTGTGAACAGCACCGTGTGACAGCCAGCGGACCGGGCACCGACCAGTTCGCCACCGGCGCCATCGCCTACGTAGATGCAATCGGAACCGGCGAGGGACAAACGATCGAGGCACAGTGCATATATCGCAGGGTCCGGTTTCACGAGTCCGACCTCGCAAGACAAGATTGCAGCATCGAATTGACTTGCGAGCGCGCAGGTGGGCCACGCGCTGATGTCTGCCGGGTCGAGGTTGGAGATCATGCCCAGGCGCAGACCGCGGGACCTCAGCCTCTGCAGCAGCACCAGGTTCTCGGGGGGCACGGTATTGAGCGCGTGGGCGGAGCGGCGCACCCTCGCGCTCGCGGCCTCCCTTACGATAGAGTCTGGAATAGCGGGATCGATCACGTCTGCCATGGCGCGAACAATGGCGAATGGATCGCGCACCTTCCCGCCCATGCGCCATTGGCGCGTGGCGATCGAAGCGCGCTGCCAGGTAGCATCGTCGATCCCAAGCACCTGGTTGGTCTTCGGGTATCCCGTCAGGTCCTGTTCCGGCCCGGTGAGCGTATGAAAGAGATCGAAGATAATGCCGCGGAAGGTCGTCACGGGGCGTGGCATTGACGATGAAGGGGAACCGGGACTCAGTCTAGCCGAGCGCTTGCCGCCATATGCTCATACATATCAACAGTTGGCCGGGCGCCGGCAAGAAGAGCATCGGCCAGCTTCTCGCCGGCGCCATCGGGGCCCGCTTCTTTCACAATCACTTGTTGCTCGATCTGGTCGAGTCTTGCTGCGACCGAAGCGATCCGGGTTGGCACTCGCTGTACGACGACGTCAGGAATCGCGCATACGAAGCGCTCGCATCGAAGCCGCGTGATGAATCACTCGTAATGACGAACGCGATGGCGGCAGACGAGCTCACGCTCTGGTCGAAGATCAGTGAACTTGCGGCGCGCCGCCGCGATGACCTCGTCCCGGTCGTCTTGCACATCCGTCCCGAAGAGAATCGGCGACGGCTGGAAGATCCTGCGCGTCAGGGAGCGAAGCTGAAGGATGCTGCCGTCCTGGAGTCCCTACGCGCCTCGCACTCGCTACTGGTTCCTGATCATCCCAACCTGCTGGAGATCGATGTGAGCGACATGACCGCTCCTGCCGCCGCCCTGAAGATCTCACAGCACTTGGATGGCCTGGGGCTGCGGGCTTGATGGCTGGGATTTTCCGGTATGGACCATCCCTTTTCATTTTCCGCAGTTGGCCGCGAACCTGCGACGTTCTCGGCTGCGTCGCTGCGCGTTGGAGCCCGACATAAGCTGGCGCTATGTCGAGAGCGGCTGTCGGGCATGGATCGTCAGGGCCGCGCGACGTGAACCTCCGCTATCTACTGTCCAGTAACTTCCCGCTTCCCGGTAACGAGGCCATTGCCGAATGCCTCCGGAGCAACGGAGTCGACGGCGCCATCGCCTGGATGGCCCCGCGGCCCGATCCTGAGCGATTTGCGCAGGCCAAGGCTCAGTTCGCCCGGTTGGGCTTCGATACGCTGGTCGATGTCTCGGACGGCGGTGCACAGGAGCTCGCGCACGCCGAGCCAGCTGCTCTCTACCTGTCGGGCGGAGATCCCATCCTCTTTCGCGATCGCCTCCGCGCGACGGGCATCCACGAGTGGATCACTAGGAATGCGAGCAGTCCTCAGCCGATTCCAATCGTGGGTGCAAGCGGCGGCGCGATGCAGCTATCCGCCAACGTGTCGATCGTCAGGCTGCTGAGCGTCGATCTTCCAACGGTACTGCGGGAGCGCAACTCGTATCACGGCCTCGCTCTCGCCGACCTGGAAGTCGTACCGCATTTTCAAAGCCAGCCGGCGCATCGGCGTGCGGTCTTGGCGGAGTACGCGGCATCGGCGCGTGTGGAGGTGTGGGGCCTCGAGGATGGCGCTGGGCTCGTGTGCTCAGACGATGGGATTGCGGCTATTGGAAATGCAATCCGGGTCCAGGGATACAGGGGAGCTTAGCAGCGCGGGACCGGGGAGTCGCGGACGCGACTCGGCCAGAAGCGGTCACAAAGCAGCGTGAGATCGGAGTGCGCGAACTATGTCATTTCACCGTGTCTGTGGTTGCGCTGCCCACGTACGCGGGTGTGCCGCCATCCATCATGATCTGGAACTTCGCTTTGACGAAGCGAAGCTCGCGAAGCTGGTTGACTACTACGGTTGCGGGGCTGCCTGGCTTGAGGTCGAGCTTCTGCGGAGCGGTGGCTCGGAAAGAGACGCTGTCGAACGGAAGCCCCATGTTCAGCACGACGGGATCGGTGGTGACATTTACGATCACCGGCTTGTCGTTGGCGGCGATCGTGAGCTTCAGCCGCTCTCCCTTCGTCTCCCCCGGCATGGTTTCAACGTCGATGACCACGCGACCGGCGTCGTACGCCGCCTTGAGCGACATGGGCTGCTGCGCGGCGGCGCCGTGCGCATTGGCGTAGAGGAGTGCGAAGAATGCGACAGCGACGAGGTTCTTCATGGAATGCTCGGTTGGCTGCGACCGGGGAAGTATGCCTGTGATCGCCAGGGACGCGATAGCATCGTTGCTGGCCGTCGCGCGGTCACGCGCTGCCCGGGGTTCGCCGGCCGCCGCGAGAGGAGGAGAGGACATGCTGAAGATCGTGGGACGAGTCAACTCGATCAACGTCCAGAAAGTCGTGTGGTGCGCGCGTGAGCTCGGGTTGCCGTTCGAGCGGACCAACATCGGTGGTGCGTTCGGGGGCACGGACACACCCGCATACCGCGCCATCAACCCCAATGGCCTCGTGCCAGTCATCGATGATGACGGATTCGTGCTGTGGGAATCCAACGCGATCGTGCGTTACCTTGCCGCCGGGCACGGCGTGGGAAACCTCTGGCCCGATTCGCTCAAAGCCCGCGCCGATGCGGACCGCTGGATGGACTGGCAGGCGACGGAGCTTGGGCCCGCCATGCGTGACGCTTTCATCCAGCTCGTGCGCACCAGGGCGGAGGAGCGCGATGAGACCAAGGTGGCCGCGTCGATGAAAGCGTCGGAGCGACTGATCGGGATTCTCGACGAACACCTTGCGAACCGCGACTACATGACCGGCAGCGCGTTCACGATGGGTGACATTCCACTTGGCCTGCAGATTCATCGCTGGCTCGGGATGCCGGTCCCTCGCGTACCGCGGCCAAACGTCGAGGCGTGGTACGCACGGCTGCGCGCTCGTTCGGGTGCAGTAGAGGTCCTGACCCTTCCGGTAACATGAGTTGCTGCCAAGCGATGGGCGTTTCAGGCACCCGTAATGATGGCGGCTGCGAGCATGCCGCATTGCGGCCCTAGCGTGAAGCCGTACGTGTTGCACACGGCAAGATACAGTCCCGGACGGTCGGGGACCGCCCCGACGAGCGGCCTTCCGTCGGGCGTGTACACAACGGGCCCTGACCACGAGCGGATGATCGAAGCCTGACCGAGCTGGGGCACGATTCTGCGTGCGAGCGCAAGCGATCCGTGCACGCTGTCCCGAAGAACCGACGGTCGATTGAACACGGGGTCGCGCGCCGCTTCCCATCCGCCGCCAATCAGCACGTTGCCGTTGACGACCTGCTTCAGCGTCAGACGCTCCTCGGGGTGATACACGAGATGATCGACGAAGCGCGCACAAGGCTCCGTGGCGATCATCTGTATGACTCGGCCCTGCAGCGGCACCGTGATGCCGGCGGTCGCCGCGATCGCGGGGGAGCCGGACCCGGCAGCGATCACCACACGCTCGCAGTCGACGCGTCCGGCGGTAGTTTCCAGACGCCAGCCGAGCCCGGTGGCCTCGATGCGCTCGACCCGCGTATGAAGCATGAAGTCCGCGCCGGCGGCGCGTGCGCCATCGGCAAGAGCGACGACGGCGGCGAGCGCGTTGGCCATGCCTTCATCCGCGCAGAAGCTCGCGCCCAGCAAGTGCGGTGCGAGGTACGGGGCCACGCTGTGCAATTGCACGCGGTCCAACATCGTCACGTTCAGGCCGTGTGATCGCTCGAGCGCCGCCTTCTCGTGCAGCAGTCGTAGCTGCGCTTCCGTCTCGGCGACCATGATCCCGCCGGGACGCCGGAGTTCGATGTCGCCGGGCAACTCCGCCGCCAGCCGGTCCCAGAGTTCGACAGCGTCGACGAAAAAGGGGAGCGTCCGTGCGAACTCGGTTATCCAGGCGTCGTCCTTCCCGGCATGGCTGAACGGAGAGAGCTGGAGATGCAGGTTACCTGCGGTGGCCCCTGAGGCGCCTGCGCCGACGTCATCGGCGTCGACTACTACGACTGAAACGCCTGCCCGGGCAAGAAAGTAGGCCGTGCTGCAGCCGTAAATGCCGGCGCCAATGACGGCAACGCCAAAGCTCGGCACTACACGAGGTCCTTGATGCACACCGGCTTGATGGGTGGCCGCGGCGCGAACGCGAAGCGCTCATCACGTGCGACAGGAAGGAGGGATGCGACGATCGACTCGCAGTAACGTCCCTGGCATCGCCCCATGCCGACGCGCGTCCGACGCTTGATGGCACCGAGTGAAGTCGCCCCGTGCGAGACGGCGTTCTGCACCTCTGCGAGAGTGACACACTCGCAGCGGCACACGACCGTGGCGGAGGGCGCAGCGCGCGTTGCGGAACCCGAGAAGGCATCCCAGATCGCGCGCTGGAAGGCGACGTGACGGGAAAGCCGGCGAATCGAACTCGCGTCGACCGGCGCCGGGAATCCGAGCGAGCGGGCCACCGCGAGCCCTGCAAGTGATCCCTGAATCCGCGCGACGTGGGCCCCTCGCATCTCCACGCCATCGCCGACTGCGTAGACGCCGTCGATCGATGTACGACCGTCGCCGTCGACGACGGTGCGCAGCGGTCCGTTAGAGGGAGCCTCGTGCCGACACCCGAGTGCGCGCGCGATCTCGTTCGAAGGCAGGAACCCGTCGCCGGCGCAGACCGCTTCCACTTCGTATTGCGTCGTTGCCGCCCCGTCGCCGATCCGCTGCACGGCGCAAGCTTCCACATGCTTCGCGCCATAGGCGGCAACCAGCACGCTTGCGTAATGGATGGGCACGCGAGCGCGGCGCAACCGGGCGATGTACCGCATCCCGTCCCTCATCAGGTGGGGCGCCGAATACGCGGCCCGCAGCAGGCTGAGGGAGCGTCCCAAAGGCCGGGCCGATTCCACCACTGCGACGACGTCGACGCCCGCCTCAACCAGCTCAGCGGCAAGCTGGAAGTTCAGCGGCCCATTGCCGGCAACAATCACTCGTTTGGCGGGTACGACGCCATAGGCTCGGAGCAGCGTCTGCGCCGCGCCCGTCGTCATGTAGCCCGGTAACGTCCAGCCGGGCACCGGCACGCCGCGCTCGTACACGCCCGTCGCGAGGACGAGGCGCTCAGGCATGTACACATGCTGCGCACCGCCAACGGTGACGGCAAGGTCGCGCGGCGCAAACGCGCCCCAGACTACGGCACCGGCCACAACTTCTACGGCCGCAGCGTGAACCGTTTCGATCAAGTCGCGGCCTGCGCGCATCTGCGGGTCCAGGGGTTCGCCAGCCGACCGCTGCTTGAAATACTGTCCTCCCGGCTTCGCGCGTTCGTCGAGTACGGTGACCCTCGCGCCGGGGCGCGCGGCCGCGAGTGCTGCCTCCAGCCCGGCGGGTCCGGCGCCGACGACGAGCACCTGCGGCCGGTGGACGGTCGTAGGCGCAATGCCTCCGCACGTGGTCGCCTTGAAGGAAGGTGCATAGGGCTGCGACGATATGACCATGCCGTCGACTGCGGGCTCCATGCACGCGCGACGGCTCGGCGCGCCGTCGATCGTGACGACGCATTCCTGGCACACCCCCATGCCGCAGAAGATGCCTCGCCCACCGCCGTCACGCCGGACGCCGAGATTGCGAATGCCCGCGCGCGTCAGCGACGCGGCGATGGTGTCGCCGTCGCGCGCCTCGACCTGCGCACCGTCGAAGCTAATGCGCATCGCCCGCGATCGCTCCGTCGGCCATGCTCACCTTGCGGGCGCCAAGCATCTGCATGAGCATCGGCTCGTGCGTTGCCACGATGATCGTGCGGCCGGCGCGCGAGAGCGACGCGATCGCCTCACCGACTTCCTGCTTGAGCTCCGGGTCGAGCGCGGCGGTGGGCTCGTCGAAGAGAAGGAGTTCCGGCTCCATGCAAAGAGCCCGCGCGATTTCGACGCGCTGCTGTTGCCCCCCCGAAAGCTGCCCAGGGTAGCGCATCGCAAACTCCGTCATACGGACCTGTCCCAGGTGCCGCATGGCAACGGCCTCCGCGGCACGGCGCTCCATGTGGCGCACGCGAAGCAACCCGATCGTGAGGTTGTCGATGACGCGCATATTGGTGAACAACGAGGAGCGCTGGAACACCATGCCGATACCTGCGCCGGGAGATGGCCTCACGAGAGGTCCGACGGGATAACGCACGCCCGTGACCTCGATCGTGCCGGATTGGGCGGGTTCGAGCCCCGCGATGCAGCGAAGGAGCGTTGTCTTTCCCGAACCCGACGGCCCCCAGAGAACGACACATTCGCCCGGCAAGACCGTGAGGTTCACAGCGCGTAATGCGTGGTATTCGCCATACCATTTGTCGACCCCGACAATGCGCACGATCGGCATGCCAGGCGCAACTGCGTGTTCAGCCATGCCGCACGTCCCCAACGAAGCGCCGTTCGAGCCGGGACACTACCGTCGTCAGCACCAGGAAGACGGCGGCGACGAACAGGTACAGCTCCGCAAAATAGCGTGACCATTCGTCCTTCGTGATCGCAGTGTTCGCCGAGGCCATGAAGTCGAACAGCCCGACCACGAGCAGCATCGACGTGTCCTTCAGCGCCACCACGATCTGGTTGATCGTCGCAGGAACGGTGTAGCGCAATGCCTGCGGCAACTCGACGAGCATCTTCGTTTGCATGGGTGTAAGGCCCAGGCTCAGGGCGGCATGCACCTG
This sequence comes from uncultured Alcaligenaceae bacterium, assembly GCA_964543615.1. GTDB lineage: Bacteria > Pseudomonadota > Gammaproteobacteria > Burkholderiales > Casimicrobiaceae > VBCG01. The sequence continues at coordinate 18,049 of CAZIZD010000011.1, forward strand.
ACCCACGGGAACACCCTGCAGGCCTCCGCGGACGATCTCGGCCTGGAAGCACGCGTAGAAGAATGCCATGGCAAGAACGACGCGGAACATCTTGTCTGGCGTCAGCCAGCTCGGCAGCATCAGGGGAAGCACGACCGCCGCGCAGAACAGAATTGTGAGAATGGGCACCGCGCGCACCAGCTCGATGGCGGCCGTGCACACGGCGCGCACCGCGGGCAGATGCGAACCGCGTCCCAGTGCAAGGACGATGGCGAGCGGAAAGCCGATGAGGACGGTCGCGATGAATACGAAGATCGAGAGCGGCAACCCACCCCATGCGTCGGTCGGCACTCGGGCGAGGCCGAAGATGCCGCCCGCCATGAGGACGATGAACACGGTGGCGGCCCCGATCCACAGTGCTACGACGTACCGCAACCTGCTCACGCCCAGGACGAAGGTTGTCGCAAGCGCCAGCGCCACGATGAACAACGCGATGCCGGCACGCCACTGCTCCCCGTACGGATACAGCCCGAACACGATCGTGCGCGCGTGGGCGGTCACCACGGCCCAGCATGCGCCCGCCGCCGCGGCGCAGACGCCGGGTGTGTCCGCTGCGACCACGCTATCGAGGAAAGCCCAGCGGACGAATCTCGGCAACGTCCACGCTGCGAAAATGACCAGGATCGCCGCGAGAACCAGGTCCGTCCGCGTCGCGACCACGTGGTAACGGAGCCACTGCGCGAGGGAGGGGCGGGGCGCCGTCACCGAACGCCCTTTCGCGCCAGCCGTTCGTTGTACAGGTTGCCGAGCGCCGAGATGGCGAAGCTGACGGCGAGGTAGGCGAGCATCAACACGGCGATGACGTTGAGCGATTGGCCAGTGTGGTTGATCGCGATGACGCCGACGGCAAAGAGATCCGTGTAGCCGATGGCAATGGCGAGCGAGCTGCTCTTGGTCAGCGAGATGTACTGGTTGATGAGCGGCGGCACCGCAATGCGCACGGCCTGTGGCATCGTGATGCTCCAAAAGATACGAGTCTCCGTGAGCCCGATGACGCGAGCGGCTTCGATTTGACGCGGCGGCACCGCGCGGATGCCGGAGTTTACGATTTCCGCCACGAACGCGATGTTGTAGGTAACGATTGCGGCGACCATCGCCATGAACTCGGGCGACAGGTGCGTGCCGTCGACGAAGTTGAAGCCCTGCAGTCGCGGAAGCGTGACGCCGTCGAGGCCAATATGGGGAACATACAAGCCGCGGTTCGACAGAAAGCAGCACCCAAGGAGATCGATGGACTGGCGCACCGGCGGCAGCAGCCGCGTCACGTGGTACCAGAAGAAGACCTGCACGATGAGAGGGATGTTGCGGAACGCCCATACGTAGGCGCGACAAATACCGCGAAGGATCCGGCTCTCGCCTGCGCCGAACATGGCGAGGGTCATGCCGAACGCCGTCGCCAGGACGATGCACACGGCCGACAGCACCAGCGTGTTGACGAGGCCCGCGAGCAGGGTGCGCCAGTACGGGTCGGCTGGTCCTTGAGCGATGAAGGAGGAGGCGACGTCCCAGCCGGTGCGCTCGAACAGGAACCCGAATCCGGGAGACATGCCTTGCCGCACGAGGCTTGCGTGTGCGGTGACGACCATGGCGGCGAGCGCGGCCACCACGACAACGAGGAACGCGGCCTGCAGCGCGGCCACCGGGAGCCGCGTGTTGCCGGACGGCACGCGGGGCGCCGTCCGGGCTTCGATCGCGATAGTCTGAGGCGCGCCGGTCAATCGAACGGCGGTGAGTAGAGGATTCCGCCCTGGTTCCAGGGCTTGTTATATCGGCGGTCGAGCTTGAGCTGCGATCCGCTGCCCAGGTTGCGCTCGTAGATCTCACCGTAGTTGCCGACCGTCTTGATGACCTCGGCCGCCCACGTCTCGCGCAATCCGAGCTTCTTGCCGACGCCCGGCTGCGTTCCCAGAAGCTTCTGGACGCGAGGATCGGGGTCGTTCTTCTTGGAGTCGACGTTCGCGGAGGTGATGCCGAGTTCCTCCGCCTCGATGAGCGCAAAGATCGTCCAGTCGACGAGATTCAGGAACTTGTCGTCGCCCTGCCGGACGACGACACCTTGCACCTCCTTGCCGAGCGCATCGGGAAGGATCACGTGATCCGCGGGGTTCTGGGCCGCGAAAGCACGCACGGCGGCAAGCTGCTCGAAGCCGTTGACCATCGCGTCGCAGCGCTTGGCCAGGTACGCCTGGTCGCGCTCGTTCCCGTTCTCGAACGTCAGCAGCTTGTACTTCTTGTTGTTCTTGGCGAAAAAGTCGGCGGTCGCCTTTTCGAGCGTCGTCCCGGCCGTCGTGCAGATGGTCGCGCCGTCGAGGTCGGCGCCCTTGGTCACGCCAAGGGATTTGTACACCATGATGCCGTTGCCGGTGAACAGATAGGGCGCCGAGAAGATGAACCCGAGGTCGGTCGTACGGGTGAGGTTCATCGCCGTATTCTTGGCGATGAGATCGATGTTGTTGCCCTGCAGCGCGGGAAAGCGCTGGACAAAGCTCACCGGCACGAGCTTCATCTTCTTGTCGTCGCCGAGAATGGCAACGGCGATCGCACGGCAGATGTCGACGTCCAAGCCTTTCCACTCGCCCTTGGCGTCGACGACTGCGAAGCCGGGCGAGTTGACGGTTGCGCCGCTGCACAAGAGCTCGCCGCGACCCTTGATCGCATCGATCGTGGGGCTCTGCGCGCTCACCGCGCCTGCCATCGACAACCCGGTGCACGCCAAAGCGGCGATGACACCGTTACGGATTCGTTTGGTCCTCAAGGCTCCTCCTTCTCCATGTAAGCGATGAACGGTCAGGCAGCGGCTTCACTCGCCGCCCGCGGCACGCCAAACTCCATGAGACCGCGGCGCATGCGATCGAGATGCGCGCCGGTCAAGGGCCGCAGCGGCAGCCGTGGGTAGCCCCCAGGCAAGCCGAGCTCATTCATGGCCGCCTTGATGGCGCAGTACATGTTCCATTCCGGATGCAACAGGAACGTGCGCAGCTCGGCTCCGGTCTTTTGCAGGGAACGTGATCGCGCGAGGTCGTTGTCCTTGGCCGCGCGGTAGATGGACACCGTCAGGTCGGGCCATACGTTCGAGTACGTGTCGACCCAGCCGTCGGCGCCCATCAGCACGGCCGGCGCGCCGAACATGGTCGAAGGACCAATGAAGACCTTGATCTTGTCCGCAAGCGAGCACTGCGTCTTCCAGAACACGTTGTAGTCGAACGTGCTGTCCTTGATTGCGACGATATGCTCGAGATCGACCAGGCGCTCGACGAGGTCGAAGGGCAGGTCGTTACCGGTGTCTTGCGGATTGTTGTACAGGAGCATCGGGATCGCGACGCGATCCGAGACGGCCTTGAAGTGGTGGTACAGATCCTCTTTTTTCGGATGCACCATCGACGGGGCCATGACCATCACCCCGTCGCACCCGGCGTCTTTTGCGTGCTGCGCGAGCTCGATCACTTCGCGAGTGGTGCTGGCGCCGATACCCGGTATCACGGGAACGCGGCGCTTGGCCTGATCGAGCACGATCTCGGCGACGCGCTTGCGCTCGGTCATGGTCTGCGCCCAGAACTCGCCGGAGCATCCGTTCGGAACGAGGCCACGCACGCCGTTGGCGATGAGGAATTCCACGTGTCGGCGCAACCCGCGTTCGTCGAGCTCGCCGTCGCGCTGGAACGGCGTGATCATGGCGGTGATAGGGCCTTCCCAGTCGATGTCCGCACGGTTCAAGATGCACCTCGCCATTTCAAGTTGCGCGGAAGCAAATTAACTTATATCTTATAAGTCGTCAACAGCCGGTGCCGAGCCATGGCCTCATCGATCGCCGAACACGCGCAGGACGAGCGCGAGCTCACCGAAGCTCACGTCGCACACCTGCAAGATCGCGCGCTGTTCGTGCGCTTGGAGACCTTGCGGTTGATCGAGATCGCCAAGGTCGGCCATTACGCGTCGGCGTTCTCCGCTGCGGAGATCTTCGCGACGCTGTACTACGACTCGATGCGCTTGCGCCGCGGCGACCCTGCCTGGCCCGACCGCGATCGTTTCCTGATGGGAAAGGGTCATGCCGCCGTCGGCCTGTACCCCATCCTGGCCGACTACGGCTTCATCCCGAGGGACGTGCTCGACGGTTACACGCGGCTCGGCAATCCGCTTGGCGATCATCCGGACATGCGGCTGGTGCCTGGAATCGACTTCAGCTCGGGCTCGATCGGACATGCGTTATCCGGCGGGCTCGGGATGGTGCTCGGCGCGCGCATGCAGGGGCGGGACTTCTTCGTCTACGTGATGCTGGGCGACGGTGAGATGCAGGAAGGACAGGTGTGGGAAGCCGCGATGTCCGCTGCCCATCACCGGGCACGCAATCTCGTCGCAATCGTCGATCGCAACGGTTATCAGCTCGATGGACGCGTGGACGACACCATGGGCATCGAGCCGCTCGCGCAGAAGTGGCGCGCATTCGGCTGGGAGGTGCACGAGGTCGACGGGCACGACGTGCGCGAGCTCGCCTTGCTTCTGCGCAAAGTGCGCGCGGACGGCGCGAGGCAGGCGCCCGTGTGCATCATCGCCACTACGGTCAAGGGCAAGGGCGTGTCGTACATGGAGACGGAGCCCGGATGGCACCTTGGCTATCTGGCGCCGGACGACAACGCGCGCGCCGTCGAGGAGCTTCGCGGAGGTGAGCGTGCTGGACCGATCGGCGAGGGCTCGTGGCACTACCGCGCGGTCAATGCGCGCGCGCCCGGCCTGGGTTACCTGTCGGGCGCGTTGAGCGACCTCGTCGCTGCGGGACATCCCGTCGTCGCCGGTACCGCGGATCTTTCATACTCCAATGGACTCGTGCGATTCGCCAAGGAGCATCCCGAGCGCTTCCTACAGTTCGGCATCTCCGAGAAGAACATGGTGACCGCGGCCGCCGGGCTTGCGTCCCTGGGCATGATGCCGTACGTGGCGAGCTTCGCGTCCTTCATCGGGATTCTCGCTGCGGAGCAGATTCGCACCGATGTCGCCTATTCGGCGTTGCCGGTGCGCCTGATCGGTCACCATGCGGGCATCTCGCTGGGCTTCTACGGCACGTCACATCATGCGACGGAGGACATTGCGATGATGCGAAGCGTGGCCGACCTGGTGGTGATCGCGCCGGCCGACGGTCCACAACTTGCAGCCGCCATCAAGGCGACGGCGAAGCATTCGCAGCCGATCTACTTCCGGATCGGACGTGGGCAGGAGCCGCCTGTGTATCCGGATGACGTGCACTTCGAGCTGGGTAAGGCGATCGTGCATCACGAAGGTGACGAGCTTACGCTCATCGTGTGCGGCACGATGCTGCATCCCGCCGTTGCCGCGGTAGGCGCGCTGCGCGCGTCCGGCCGATCCGTCGGGCTCATCGACATGCCCACCATCAAGCCGATCGATCGCGACGCAATCCTCGTCGCGGCTCGGCGCAGCGCCGTCATCATGACGGTCGAGGAGCACAACGTGCTGGGCGGACTCGGCGGCGCGGTCGCCGAAGTGCTCGCCGATGCGGGCGTACCCGCGCGGCTCGTGCGGCACGGCATTCATGACGAGTACAGCCTGATCGCGCCGCCCACACATCTGTATCGTCATTACCGACTCGACGCGGCGGGTATCGAGGCGGTCGCACGGGAAGCGTTGACGTGACGGACAACGCCACGTTGAGCCGGCGCGCCGAGCAGGTGCTACCTGGCGGCCACATGAGCCCCAGCCGCAAGCTGGGCTTTCCGTATGTATTCGTGCGAGCGCAGGGCCCGTACCTATACGATGCCGACGGCAATGAGCACGTCGATTTCCACTGCGGCTTCGGCGCCAACGTGCTGGGGCATTGTCATCCTGCGATTCGCAAGCACGTCGGGGAGGTCGGCGAGCGCATCGATCTGATCGGCGCCGGCACGATGGACCTCGAAGTGGAGGCGGCCGAAGCGCTACAGCGCTGCATCCCCTGCGCAGAGCGGATCGCGTTCTGCAACAGCGGGTCGGAGGCGACTTATCATGCGCTGCGGCTTGCGCGCGCGGTAACGGGGCGCAAGCGCATCGTGAAGTTCCAGGGCGGCTACCATGGCTGGCACGACTACGTCGCGATGAACTGCCAGTCTGCTGCCGACGCGATCGGCCGCTACGACCCGTTGTCGGCCGGCATCCTGCTCGAGGCCGCGCAAGAGACCGCGGTGTTGCCGTACAACGATGCGGACGCCGTCGAGGCGTACGTGAAGCGCCATCCGGGCGAGGTCGCCGCCATCATCGTCGAGCCCATCGCGCACAACGTCGGTGCCATGCGCGCGACGGATACGTTCCTGCGCGACCTCAGACGCATCTCGACCGAGCACGATATCGTGCTCATCTTCGACGAGGTCATCACCGGCTTCCGTCACGCTCTCGGCGGTTACCAGGCGATTTGCGGCGTGACACCGGATCTCGCGACGTTTGGCAAGGCGGCAGCGGCGGGCTATCCCATCGGGCTCGTCGCCGGGCGGCGCGATTTGCTCGAGCGGGCGGGGCGTACAGGCCCGGACGCGGTGTTCATGGGAGGCACTTTCAACGGAACGCCGTCCACGCTTGCCGCTGTCATCGCGACGATCGAGGAGCTGTCCAAGCCTGAGACGCATCGCAAGCTGTTCGAGCTTGGCGACCACCTTCGCGCCGGCCTGGACGGCATCGTCACTCGCCTCGGCTTGCCTGCGCAGAGCGCGGGCTATGGGTCGGTATGGCTGCTCTATTTCTTCGAGGGCCCATATTCGCGTTACGAGGACCTGCTGCGTAACGACGACGCGCTGGACGCCGCGTTCCGTCGCGAGCTCGTGTCGTCGCATTACATCTTCCAGCCGCTGCCAATGAAGCGCATGTACGTCTGCGCGGCCCACGAGAAGGCAATCCTCGACCGTGCTCTCGACGTCATGGAAACCATCTTGCGCAAGCTGGTGAAGCGCGTCGCATGATGGCGACAGAAGGGCTGCGGATCGAGCCGCCGGAGCAGGGCAATCTGTCGGCCCGCACCTATTTGGCTCTCAAGGACGCGCTGATCGGCGGCAGGTTTCGCCCCGGCCAACGTCTCCTGATGCAAGAGCTCGCGCTGCAGTTGGGAACCAGTGTTACTCCGGTGCGCGAGGCGTGCATGCGCCTGGTGGCCGAGCGCGGCCTCGAGGTTCGCTCGGGTCGATTCGTCACGGTGCCCGACCTCACGGTTGGGCGGTACATGGAAATTCGCACAATCCGTTTGAAGCTCGAAGGCCTCGCTGCCGAGCTTGCCGCAACGAACGCGAGGCCCGAGGACGTGAGGCTGCTCGCGGACCTGCAGAGGCGCTTCGAGATTGCGGACCACGGGCACGACTCGAGCAACGCGAGCCGCATCAATCGCGAATTCCACTTCCGCGTCTACGACCTTTCGGCGATGCCGATGCTCGTGGCGCACATCGAGAGTCTTTGGATTTCGATGGGCCCGATTCTCAACGTTTTCTACAACAAAGTGGAGAACGACTACGTCGGCGCCGGGGCGCACCGCGATCTCATCAAGGCGCTCCGGGCGAAGGACGGCAAAAGGGCGCGCGAGGCGATCGAGGAAGACATCGTGCGCGGCGGTAAGGCGCTGCTCGTCTATCTGAACCGCAAGTAGTCTAGGCGCGCGGCAGCCGGACACCGGCGGTTTCCCCGCCGTCGGCCGTGATGACCGCGCCGTTCACGTAGCTGGCCTCGCCCGACAAGAGCCAGGCGACGACGTTGGCGATCTCGTGTGGTTGCGCGAACCGGCCCGCCGGAATGCGCAGCTCGAGTCGCCGCTTCTTGACGGGGTCTTGCGCGATGTTGCTCATCATCCGGGTATCCACCTGCCCAGGGCATACGGCGTTCATGCGGACGTGCTCACCAAACTCGAGCGCAAGCGCTTGCG
>CAZIZD010000012.1:0-25121 GCA_964543615.1 uncultured Alcaligenaceae bacterium
GAGAAGCGATCGCCGCCTTTGCGCGGCACGCGTCCTACGCCGCGCGCACGGCGAGGTAGCGCCGGATCGCCTCGACGATCCTGCCCGCGGCCTGGCCATCGCCGTAGGGCGAGGCGCCGCTGGCCATCGCGCGGTAATGCGCCGGATCGTCGAGCAGCCGGGCGGTTTCGCGGACGATGGTGTCCGTATCCATGCCTACGAGCCTTGCGACGCCGTCGGCCACCGCTTCGGGACGCTCGGTCTCGTCGCGCATCACGAGCACGGGCTTGCCGAGTGCGGGGGCTTCTTCCTGGATGCCGCCCGAGTCGGTCAGGATCACGAAGGCCTGGTCGAGCAGGGTGACGAACGGACCGTAGTCCAGCGGATCGACGATGCGCACGGCGGCATCGGGGCCGATCTCGACTGCAATGGCCTCGCGCACCGCGGGACTGGGATGCGCGGGATACACAATCTCGACGTCGGGATGGCGGGCGGCGATTTCCTTCAGCGCCCGCAGCATCGCGCGCATGCGCTCGCCGTGGTTCTCGCGGCGATGCGCCGTCACCAGCACGAGGCGCTTGCCCGGCGTGAGCGCGATGCCGTGCGGGATGCGCAATCCGCGCACGTGCAGCAGGGCGTCGATGACGGTGTTGCCGGTGACGACGATCGCCTCGTCCGCCACGCCTTCGCGCAGCAGGTTCTCTCTCGCGCGCGCCGTCGGAGCGAAATGCAGCGCGGCGAAGCGCGAGGCCATGCGCCGGTTCATCTCCTCGGGGAACGGCGAGCGCAGGCTCGCGGTGCGCAGTCCCGCCTCGACGTGGAAGAACGGGATGTCCTGGTAGAACGCGACCAGCGACGCGGCGAGCACCGTTGATGTGTCGCCCTGCGCGACGATGGCGTGCGGCTTCATGTCGTGGATCGCGAGGTCGAGCGCCTCGCAGCAGCGGCCGAAGAAACCCGCAAGCCGCTGTGCCGGCTGCATGAGGTCGAGCGCGACGTCCGGCGCATAGCCGAAGAGCGCCATCGTTTCCGTCATGAGCTCGCGGTGCTGGCCGGTGTCGACCACCACGGGCACGAGGCCGGGGGCCTTGCGCAGCGCCCGGATCACCGGCGCCATCTTGACCGCCTCCGGCCGCGTGCCGAGCACGCACGCGATGCGCGAAGGCGTGGAAGCATTCATCGGCCGCGATTATCCCACAGGCCCGCCGCGCGCCGCGGCGCGCGGGGCCGCGGGTCAGCGGTTCTCGCCCATCGGTGTCACTTCCGAGTCGAAGGGCGATGAAGCGCCGGTGCGGCTGTTGATCTGGATCGTCATGAAGCAACGCCCCTGGGAGAAGTCAGCCGTGCCGCTCTCGCGCTCGATGGCGATGGCCCATCGGTAGGTCGACCCCACCACGAGGTCATGCCTCGTGTTGTGGGTCGAGCTGATCCACTGCGGACCCAACGCACCGCTGCGGTTGATCTGGCCCGTGAGGTAGCTCCACTGGGCTCCGCCATTCGTGCTCACGATGAGCTGGTGTCTGTAGTTGAGTGCACCGGCGGCCTCACCTGCGAACGTGGCGACGACCTGGGCGACCCTGGGATATCCAGTCACCGGGAAGTCGGCGCTCTGACATATGGGCGTGCGTGCTGGAAGGTCGGGATCGATTGCGCCGGTGACGACGTCGACGGTCACGTATGCCGGCGACAGGGCAGTACCCAGGCGCTGCATGAACAAGGCCATCGAGGCCCGCGTGACGACGTCGGCCGGACAAAAATTGCCGCCGCCACAACCGAGCGTGATGCTGCGGTTGGCGAGCCATTGGGTGTCGGTGCAAAAGACATCGGACTGGTTCACGTCCGCAAATGGTGAGGACCCGGTACATGCTGAGGCGTATGCGCCGCTGCTCGCGGCGAGTGCAAACGCAGCGACAAGAGCTCGTTGCAAGATGCCTTGCGGGTGCATTGTGATACCTCTCCTGGTTTGCGGGGATGCTCGAGTGGCGCCAATCGACAACCCTAGCGCATCGGAAGTGCCAAGAAAACGGCCGGCATCGCGCCGGCCGCATTTCTCGTGCAGCGCCTGGGTTACGGCGTGCAGACCTCGCTCGGATCGCCGTACGGGAACGTGCGGTAGATGAAGATCGCCATCTGCGCGCGCGTGACCCCGTTGTAGGGGCAGTACTGCAGCGGACTTGCCACGCATCCGCTCGTGATGCCGAGGGTGTAGACCTTGTTGATCCACGGCAGGAACGGGTCGCCCACCGGCACGTCTGTAAACGGGCTCGACACCGGCGTATTGGGCGTGTAAGCCGCGCCGCACTTGGCCTTGAGCAGGAACTTGGCCATCGACGCGCGGCTGACGCTGGCCGTGGGACAGAACGCGGGCGGCGAGCCGGCGGTGCAGCCGCTCGTGATGCCGTCGGCCGAAAGCTTCTCGATGAAGCCCGCGAACGGCGTGCTCAGGCTCACGTCGGAGAACACCGTCCCTGTCGCGGGAGGATTGAAGTTGGCGCCGCGCTTGGTGCGCTCGAGGAACACGGCCATCTGGCCGCGCGTGATGAGATCGGACGGGCAGTAGCGCAGCGGACCCGTCGCGCAGCCGCCGGTGTAGCCGCCCTGGTACATGAACTCGATGAAGCCGAACGATGGGTCGCCCAGCGGCACGTCCGAGAACGACGCGGTGATGGGGACCACGGTGGCGCGATAGTTCGACACCGCCGCCACGCTCTTGTTGAGCGTGAGCGCGTTGTTGCGATAGGGGCCGTCGCCCATCGCGAAGCCGTCGGTGTAGTTCACCATCGGGTTGGAGAAGTACTGCAGGCGCGTGCAACCGCCGACGGTGGCGGCACAGTTGTTGTTGTACGCGAGCACCGTGCGCCAGCTCGTACCGCTGCTGGCGCCGATGTGCGAGAAGCCGCGCGAGTAGCAGAACGCGCCCTTTTCCTTGCCGTCCCCGCAGGGACCCCCGCCGAGAACGTATGGGTCGTGATGCGCGCCCATGTTGTGGCCGAGCTCGTGGCCGAAGGAGAGGTTGGAGGTGAGGCAGGTGCCTCCGCCGACGACGGCAAAGCCCTGGTTCTGATTGCCCGCCGAGATCGTGCCTGGCAGCCACGCAAGACCGCAGAAGGACGGGTCGTTGATGACCATCACCACTTCGTCGGCGCCGAAGGCGTTGCGCTGCGCGCCGACCGTCGAGCCGCCCGCAGTGGGGACGCTGCCGCCGCTGATCGCATTCAACGCATCGCCGAACGGATCGCCGGTGGCCTCGTTGTAGGTGGCCGCCTGCTTGCTCACGAGACGGATGCGTTGCGCGACGCCACTGTTGCGGTACGACGTGTTGGTGAGCGTGATCGCGGTGTCGATGTTGGTCTGGATGTTGGCAGCGCCACCCGCTGCGGTCTGCGCGGCGGGCGTCCAGAACACGATCACGTCGACGAGCTTGCCGGTGTCTGCCGGTGCGTCGCCGACTCCGGCGCTGTCCTCGGCCATGGGCGCGGCGCCCTTCGTCTGCACAGGATCCCGCTCCGGCGGCACCAGCGATGGATTTACCTTCGCGATGCGCACCGTGCCCGGTTCCGCGGGCAGGATCGAATACGTGCCGCCGGGCATCGCGATGCTGCCCGACATGACGTTGCCGTTCTGCACGATCACCGCGGAGCCGAAGGGCGAGCCTTCGATGCTCGCGATGATGGCGATGCCGCCGCTGTGCGTGGCCTCGACCCGCGTGACCTGCGCGTCGAGCTGAACGTCCGGAAAGAGGTCGAGCGTGAAACGCGGTCCGTCGGTGAGGTCGGTAGTCCTCTTCGCGAGCGAGGGCAGGAGTTTCAGGTCCGGCGCGGCCATGCGCACGGTCACCTCCTCGCGCGCGGCGACGACGGTGGCCTTGGTCTTGACCGACGGTCCGAAGAGCGACGGGCCTGCGGCGAAGGCGGGGCCTGCGGCGAGCGCGAGCATTGCGCCAAGAGTTGCAATGGCGGCGACGCTCCGGAGACAGCTTCGAATGTTCATGGGGGTGACTCTTCGGTATGGGACAGGTGGCGCGATTCGATCGCGACGCATCAATCGTGAGTGAGTTTCGATTTTCGCAACATCCGTCTCGATGTCAATGGAATATTCCACTGCATGTGCGAGGTACCATGGGATGAGATTGCCCCAGACGCATCGCACGGTGCGTCACACGTCGAACAGCCTGTAGCATTCAGTACCGCTCGCGCCCGCAAGTCCGGAATCCGCAGGCGTCGGGTGGCATCGAAGGAGGAGAGCAAAGGATGTTCCAGCATACTTGCGCCGCTGCGCTCGCGCTTGCGTTCGCGTGGCCCATCGCCGTAGGCGCGCAGGAAAAGGCGCGCACTCCGCCAGGCCGGGCGTCAGCGGAGCGGCCAGCGGCCGCGACGAGCACGAGGGACGACGCGAAGGTCCAGGCACTGGTTGCGCGTCTGCTGGCGGCCACGGATGCGAAGGACGTCACCGCCGCGTTGACGGAGCTGCGCCGGCTTGCCGACCAGGGGTCGGCCGCCGCGCAACTCACCTACGGACGCGCCGCGATGCAGGGCCAGTTCATGGCGGTGGACGTCGCGCTTGCGGAGCGCTATTTGAGGCGCGCGGCGGTCGCGGGAAACGCGGACGCGAAGTACTCGCTTGCGATGCTCCTGCTGACGTCACCTGACAAGGCGGGCAGCCGCAAGGAGGCCATCGATCTGCTGCAGCAGTCTGCAAAGACTGTCCCTGAGAGTGTCTACATGCTTGCGCTCGTCAAGGCGCGTGAGTCGCCGGAACCGGCAGCGGCCGAACGCAAGGTCGTCGCTGCCGCGGCGGAGGCTGGATTCGCACCTGCGCAGTACCAGCTCGGCGTGGACATGCTGCGCGAAGGCCCCGACAAGGCGCGCGACCTCGTTGCCGCCGAATGGCTGGGTCGCGCGTCGGATCAGGGGATCGTGCCGGCAAGCTTCGACCTCGGCATCCTCTACCTCGAAGGCGTGCGCGTTCCCCGTGATGTGGGCAAGGCCTTCAGGATGCTCAATCGTGCAGCCGATGCGGGGAGCGCGAGCGCGGAGTATGCGATCGGTCGCGCCTACACCCTCGGCGAGGGTGTGACGGCCGATCACAGGCAGGCCATCCTCTATACCTCGAGAGCGGCGGCCAAAGGGTTGCCGGAAGCGGAGTACGCCATGGGCTTTGCCTACAGCCATGGCGTGGGGGTTCCCGTGGATGACGCGCTCGCGCTCGAGTGGTTCAAGCGCGCTGCCGCGAAGGGCCATCCGGATGCGTACTTCGCGATGGGTAACGCGTACGCGAACGGCTATGGTGTCGGCAAGGATATGAAGACAGCGTACGACTGGTATTGCAAGGGAGCGCGCACGGGGCACGCGGAGGCGCTCGCCATGGTCAAGCGCCAGCCACCGGAAAACTGCCGCTTTCCGGCGGTGACGAAGCCATAAATGAATCGGGGGCCACGCATGGCCCCCGCTTCACCTTCGCGAACGACCCGCCGTTACGGGTTGGCCGGGTCCACGATCGTGTCGTACTGAAGTCCGAGCGCGCGCGCGAGGAACGCGGCCATCTGGAGGCGCGTGACCGTGTTATTCGGGCTGAACGTCGTCGCCGTGGTACCCGCGGTGATGCCCGAGCGGACGAGTGCCTCGACTTCGGCGAAGAACTGCGAACCCACCGGGACGTCGGTGAAGGTGGCCACCGCCGGGCCGGGACTGATCTGGCGCTGCCACTGCACGCGGGCCTTGTAGAACGCGAGCACCGATCCTCCGGTGCAGGAGGCGCTGCTGCTTGCGTTGAACTGCACGATGAGCCGGTAGGTGCAGCTCTGGTTGTCGACGGTCCCGCTCGGAAATGCCAGCAACGAGTAGAAACCGGCATTCCCGGAGGACGTCACGGAACCTTTGGCGGTGACGGTCGGCTGCCCCGGATCGAAGTCCGGCAGGCACAGCTCATCCATCGAGACCGTCATGTCGGAAGCTGTGGTATCGACGCCCCAGACGCGCAGGAACTGCAGGCTTGCGCCATGCGGCAGCTGGAACTGCGCGGCGGCGCGCGAGTCGGTGGAGCTGCCGCTGCAGTAGATGCCGGTGCCCGAGGCGTTGCGCAAGGGAATGAAGCCATCCTGGTACGGCGTGAGCGCGGAAGCTTCGACTGCAGTGAAGTACGACCTCAGAACGCCGAAGTCGCCCGCAGGCGCATCGGCGGCGGGCATGCCCGAACGCAACGGAGGCGCGCCGCCGGAATCCTCGTTCGCGGCCTGAGCGGTGGAAACGGCCAGCAGCCCCATGCAGGCGCCGAGCAGTGCAGATGACAGGTGCTTCATTGCTTTTCTCCGGGTAGGTTCAATGCAGGCCTTCGAAAGGCGCGTTGCCACATTGATGTCGCCAACAATTTGTCGTCGACGCATGTGGCCCCAGCTCGCGGCCCACGTGCACCGACTGCCTGGGGCCAGGTCCGAGCTACTTCTGCCAGTCTTCCATGCGGGACGAGTGGCGTCAACACGGAATCTTCACGTTAGTCGAGGTTGCATCGCGTCGTGCGCGGTCATTGCGAACGCTGCAAATTCCTATAGCGGCGCCGGCGCCAGCGAGAACCCCATCCGCAACAGTGTCGCCATCTCCGCACGCGTAACGAGCGCGTTGGGACAGAAGCGCAGCGGCGAAGTGGCGCACGAGGTCATCACGCCGTATTGATACGACCGCTCGATCCAGTTCGCGGCCCAGTAGGACGCGGCGACGTCGCTGAACACGGTGCCGGTCGCGGTGCCGGGGTTGAAAGCGGCGCCGTACTTCGCGCGCATGAGGAAGATCGCCATCTCCGCGCGCGTGACCTTGTTGTCGGGACAGAACATCGCCGGGCTCGCAGCGCAGCCGGACGTGATGCCGTCCGTCTTCAGCTGCTCGATGAATCCGCCGGCCCAATGCGACGAGGGGACGTCGCCGAACATCGTTCCCGTCGGGGTCCCGGTGAAGGTCGAGCCGCGCTTCGCACGCTCGAGGAACACTGCCATCTCGGCGCGCGACACGGTGCCGGTCGGGCAGTACGAACGCGGTGTTGCGTTGCAGCCCTGCGTCACGCGATGCCAGTAGATCGTCTCGATGTCGGCGTAGTTGGGATGCGTGGCGGGCACGTCGACGAACGACGGGCGCGCGGGCGAGCTCACGGTGAAGCTGACCGTGCCCGCTCCCTGCGTCACGTTGTTCACCGTGATGCCGTAGGTCGAGTCGAGGTAGGTCTGGCCCGCGACGAGTGCACCGTCGGTGAATGCGGCGGTGGCGGGCGTCATGTCGAGGAACTCCGTGTCGTCCGCGCAACCGCTGCAGATCGACTCGAACGGCGCCTCGACGCGCACCTGCACGCCGTTGTTGGGAAACGACGAGAGTCCCGCGTCGAAGCCGATGGGCTGGCGGTACTCGATCCAGTAGGTGCGCTTGGGCGCGGCCGGAATGCGCACGGCGTACTTGGCGCCGCCGGCGTTCTCGATCGGGTTGAGGGTGTACGTCGTGGTGCCGCCCTTGTGGTCGACCACCGTGCCTGCGGGAAGCCAGCCGAGCATGTCCTTCTGCGCGGAGGCGAAGTGCATCGCGCGGTTGTTGCCCATCGTGTTGAACGGGTCGCCGTACTCGGCGGAGGTGCACGTGCCGCCGATCACTGCCGTGCCGCAGTCGAGGCTCGCGGCGTGCAGCAGGCCGAAGTTGTGGCCGAGCTCATGACCGATGACGAGGAGGCTCGTCGTCTGCTTGATGTACGAGCGCGCCCAGCCGACGTACGCGAGGCCCGCCCATCCGCATCCCGGCACGTTGCTGGTGAAGACGTAGACGCGGCCGGTGTAGGCGTTGAGGTTGTAGCCGCGCGCCGTCGCGGCGTTCTCGGCCGCGGTGGCGATCGCATTGATGTCGCAGCTCGTGGGCGTGGCCACGTTGGCGGGCAGCCATCCGCCCGCGCCGTCGTCCGCGACGACGCCCGAGAGAAGTTGCTGACCGTAGGAGGCTTCCTTGTAGAACTCCGCAACGCTCTTGGTCGGAAGAGGATCGAAGACCGAGGATCGCAGCGACGCGACGGTGAAGGGGTCTGCGTTGTACGTGAACGGCGCCGCCGCGTTGGTGGGGAACTTGACCGGGATGACGATGTAGCTCGTGGTGACGACCGAGGCGATGGCCTCGGGCACGGCCTTGGGCTCGGCCGGGCCGAGCACGATGATGCGGTCGGCGAAGAACGATCCGTCGTCGAGCATGTGCCCGGTCACGCGCGCCGGCATGCGATTCTCGAAGCCGTCCAGCAGCGTGCCGAACGTGACCCAGCGCTGCTCCTTGTCGTTGGTGACCGCGAAGAAGAAGCTGGAAGGCGAGCCGTCGAAGTTGTCGGCGTGCCCGAGGCGCAGGGTGCCGTCGACCGTCACCGAAGGCCGCGCGGCGTCGGCGGCGGCCGCAGCGTCGTTCTTCGTGGTCATGCTGGCATCGTCAACGTACAGCTGGGCGCCGTTCTGGCGGCCGTTGACGGTGTAGCGGGCGCCATCCTTCAGCGATCCTGCAAGCGTGCCCTGCAGCAGGTAGCGGGTGCCGTCCGGGGTCACCAGCACGCCGTAGCGCTGCTCGGTGCCGTTGATGCGGTTCTCCACCACGATCGAGGCAACGAAACCCGTCTTCGATGCGACGGGATCGCTCGGGGCGGCCGTGCGTCGCGGCGGCTCCACCTTTTCGACGTGATGCGCGAAGGCGGGCAGGGCCGCCGTCAGTAGGGCGGCCAGCGCAGTGGCCGCGAGTTGCTTGCAAGAGCGATCGTTGAGCACGGTGGAGTCTCCCCAGGCTAGTGCGGCATTCTATGACATTGGCATAGCGCCGCGGACGTCAGCCGACGAGTGGGGTATGCAAATTCCTCGCCTGCGCCCGCCGCGGGCCTGGCCGAGGCGACCGGCGGTGCGCCAAAGGAAAGGGGCGGCCGGAGCCGCCCCTTCGGTGGACGCTATCCCGATGCCATCAGGGAGGCGTTTCCTCCTGCGGCTGCGTCGGCACGTCGTACGGCGAGGCGCCTCCGTTGACGCTCGTCAGGATGACGCTGATGTTGCAGCGTCCGGCGCTGAAGTTGCCGGACAACGATCCGTTGATCCGGTCGGTGCGGAGCGCGAAGCGAGGCGACGACCCGGCGGGGATGTTCACCTTGACGTTAGCTGACACCGTGCTCCACGACCGCTCGTTGACGCGCAGGCGAGGAATGGCGACCTCGTTGGTGGCGTAACTCCCGAGGTTGTCGAAGCTCGTCCGCGAGTACACCCGGGCGTCGAGTGCGTCGTCGGCGTAGCCGTCGAACATCCAATGGAGCAGCGCGACCCGCGGGTAGTTCATCGGCGGGAAGGCCGGCGTGGTGCAGAAATTGGGCCGGTTATCGATGTTGAGCGCACCCGTGTTGATCACATTGTCCGAATAGATTGCCGGCGAGATCGCATCGCCGAGGCGCTGCATGAACAGCGCCATCTGCGCGCGGCTCACCGTTTGCGTCGGGCAGTAATCCGTGGCGGTGCAGCCCAGCGTGACGCCGCGGTTCTTGAGCCACTCGGCCGAATTGCAGAAGCTGTCGCCCGTGTTGACGTCGGAGAAGCCGCCGCAGGGCGCCGTCACGATGATGGTGAACGTCTGCGTCGCGTTGGGCGCGTTGCCGTTGTTCGCGGTGACCGTGACGGTGTACGTGCCCTGGCTGCCCGCGGCGGGTGTGCCCGACAGCGACGGCGTGGCGAACGTGACGCCGCTCGGCAGCGTGCCGGTGACCGAGAACGTCGAAGCCGGTGCGCCGGCCTGCGTCGCGAAGGTGAAGTTGCAGGGCGACCCCACGGCGCAGATCACCGAGTTGGACGAGATGAAGAACGGTGCCGTTGCGCCCGTGACGGTGAGGAGCACCGCGGACTGCTGCACCGTCCCGCCATCGGGGTTGATCACGCGGATCACCTTCTCGCCGACGGACGCGCCCACCGTCGAGAACGTGACGGAGAGGTGGGTCGGATCGACGACGGTTACGCCGGTGACGGTGACGCCCGGCAGGATCTCGACCTGGATCCGCTTCTCGAAGCCCGGGCCCGGATCGAAGAAACCAGAGCCGTTGATCGAGGTGCCCGTGATCGTGGCCGTGGTGCTCGCCACGCCGGTGGCCACCGTAGGCGTGCTGATGGCCGAAGGCGTTGCCGGATCGGGCGGGTTGAGCCGCACCACGCGCACGCCCCAGGCATCCTGCGCGCTCGTGTACTCCTGGATGGTGTACATCGTCATGTCGTCGGTGGGATCGACACTCGTGTACGAGTAGTCGCCCCAGCGGCGGCCGAACGAGCTTCCAGGATCGCCGGGTGGGTTGTAGGCCTGCAGGGCGTTCGTGTACAGCGTGGGCGCGTCGGTCACGCCCGGCGCGTCGGTGGCAAGCCGCCCGGTGAAGCCCGCGTTGATGCGCTGCAGCGGGCCGCTCGCGGTGAAGCCGATCGCCATGTGGCCCTGGCCGTTCACCTGGATGCCCGGGAACGCATACCAACGCACGTTGGTGGTGTGCGGATCGGTGGCTGTGCTGTCGAACACGGTACCCGAGTCCGCAACGGCGGGCGCGGTGGTGAGGCTGTTGATGCGATACCAGCGCAAGGCGTTGCGGCCCGTCGGGTCGAACGACGCGCTGCCGACCGCGGTGCCGTCGGGCTTCACGGCGATGCCGTGGGCGGTGTACAGGTTGCCGTTGCGCACCTGCGCCGACATGAGCCGCGTGTCGGAGGCGTCGATCTCGCCGTTGGTGCCGCCCGTGTTGCCGAGGTGCGGCTGCGTGTAGACGACCGTGAACGCGGGCGTGTTGACCGTGAGGTTGCCGGAGATCGTGGGTGCGGCCGAGCCCGGGTTGCTCACGCGCCGCACGACGAGCCGGCTGAAGTAGCACCACGACACGCCGATGAAATAGCCTTCGGTCGCGGTGTTGGCGTTGTCCACGCCCTGCGGCGTGTAGAGGCCGTCGTCGCCCGCCGTGCCGCAGGCCGTGTCGGTGATGAGATTGGAGAACACGGTGACCGTGGCCGGCCCGGCGCCCTGGATCGAGCTCTTGCGCACCACGTAGGCATCGGCGTTGATGTAGGCCGTGCCCGCGAGGTTGAAGATGTTGGCGCCGATGTAAAGCGCGTTGTTGTCGAGGCCCAGCGTCGGGTAGTCGACGAAATTGGCGGTGGGGTTGAAGAAGAAGAAGCGCCACACGGTGGTCGACGAGATTTGCGGCGTATCGCTCACCGCGATCATCACGCGGTTGGCGAAGGTATTGGCCCCGTCGTTGGGCACGTCGATCATCACGATGTACCAGCGCTGCGTGATGCGGTCGTAGCGGATGCGCGGGTCCGACACGAAGTTGGACGTGACGCTGCCGCCCAGTGGCGTCATGGCCGACGCGAAGAAAACGTCGGTATCGACGTCGAGCGTCGGGTCTGGCGCGCCGTGGCGCTGGAAGGTGCGGATGCGCCCGTTGATCGCGACGACGTACTGCGAGGGTCCTATCGCGCCCATCGAGTCGGGCGGGAACGCTTTCGCATCGAAGAGATCGGCACCGAGCCAGTTGGCGCCCGTGGTCTGCGCGATCTTGAGCGACATGCGCGACGACTTGCCCATCGGCGCGGCCATCTCGTCGGGAAGGGCGCTCGCGTTCGACTGCCGGTGCAGCGTCGGCCGCAGACGCGGTGCGATGCGCGGGACGGAGATGACGTTGGTCGTGGCCTGCCGCGCCATGATCTGCGCCGTGGTCTCGGCGAGACCGACACCCGAGGTGATCGCGGTGCCGGGCTTGTCCTGCGCGTAGGTTGCCGTGGCGAGCAACAGCAACAGCATCGCGGCGAGTCTGTGCATGGCGTGTCCCCCTTGCGTGATGCGGCATCCCCATGCCGCGAGGCCATCCTACGCCGCGAATTGGGACACGTACATGACGCGGGGCGCTCGAGCGCGCCCCGCTGGAGAAATCACGTGTTAACCCGAGTGAAGGTCTATTTCGCAGGCGGCGTCGCGGGGACGCGCGGCTTCCACTCGCGCGACAGCTGCTGTGCGCGCTCGATCTCGCTGCGCGACATCGTCTTCTCGAGCACGTCGCGGTTACGCGTCGCGTTCTCGCGCGTGGTCTCGTCCTCCGCCCCCGCCGCGGCGAGATTGAACCAGCGATAGGCTTCCACCGGATCCTTGGCGATGCCGCGTCCGTTCGCATACGCAACGCCGAGGTTGAGCTGCGCGGAGGGAAGGCCCAGATCGGCGGCCTGCCTGTACAGCTTGACGGCCTCCTTCTCGTCCTTCTCGACGCCGCGGCCGGTCTCGACCATGCGCGCGAGATTGAACTGTGCGTTCGCGTAGTCCTGCGCTGCCGCCTTGCGCAGCCACTTCGCGGCTTCCGCATCGTTGCGATCCGTCACTTTTCCTTCGATGTACACGAGCGCCAGGTTCGATTGCGCCACGGGATTGCCCGCCTCGGCGGCTTTCGTGTAAAGACGCAGCGCTTCCTTGTAGTCGAGCGGCACGCCCCGGCCCTGTTCGTACATGAACCCGAGGTTGGTCATCGCCGATGCCTCGCCGAGGCTGGCGGCGCGTTCGTAGTAGCGCGCGGCTTCGCGCAGGTTGCGCGGCATGCCCGCGCCCTGCTCGTTCATCTGGCCCATCACGAAGAGCGCGTAAAGGTCGCCCGCGTCGGCAAGCGGCTTGATGATCGTGAGCGCGCTCGCGTAATCGCCCGACTGCAAAGCGTCGGCAGCACGCTTGGCCTCGCCTTGCGGGGCGGACTGCGCGAATGCCACGGCGCTCGCGGCGGCGAGCAGCAGCAGGGTCCATCGAGGGGTGGGGATGCGCATGACGGAGACTTTACCAAAACAAAAAGCCGGGTGGTCGCGCGATACGCTGACACACCCGGCGAGGGAGGAGAGACGCGGGCCCACGCGGGACCCGCATCGATGCAACGTTGCTATGCCATGAAGCCCAGGTCCGCCGTCGAGAAGTTGGCGAGGTTGGGGAACACCTGTGTGATGTCGGCGGAGGGCATGCCGAGCCACTTGCCAAGCGTTGCGCCCACCTGGTCCACCGCCGTTTGCGGAATCCACGCGCCATTGGTGCCGGCGTCCATGGTGCCGCCCGCGTTGCCGCGGATCAAGTCGGGGAACGTGCCGTACATCGCGCCGCCGTTGACGGTGCCGCCCAGCACCAGCGCGTGCCCGCCCCACGCATGGTCGACGCCGGAATTGGCGTTGCCGATGAACGTGCGGTTGAAGTCGGACATCGTCACCTGCACCACGTCGTTGGCAACGCCTGCCGCGACCGTGTAGTCGTAGAAGGCGCGCATCGCCGGGAAGAGCTGGTTGAAGAGGTTGGTCTGGTTGGTGATCGTGTTGTTGTGCGTGTCGTAGCCGCCCATGCTCACGAAGAAGACCTGACGCTTGGCCCCCGTCGCGGCGCGTCCGTCGATCAGGCGCGCGACCTGCCGCAGCTGTTGCGCGATGCCGGTATTGAGCAGCGCACCGTTCACCGTGAACGCAGTCTGAATGCTGGCGGGAAGCGTCGCGGTCAGGATCGGGTTCGCCGTGTTGTTGGCGGTGAGCGCCTTATCCATCACGCTGGCCGAGCCCAACACAACCTGGTTGCCCGGGTTGGCGTTCTTGAGCAGCGAAACGAGCGCGTTGTAACGCGCAACCGAGACCGCGTCCGTGCCCTGGCCCGAGACCGTGACGCCGCCGTTCGACGGCACGACCAGCGGGGCGGTCGACGCCCCGAACGTGTACAGCTGCGAGCCCGAGATCGAGACTGCTGCCGGGATCAGCGCGCCCGTGTTGGCGGCGATCAGCTTGTCCGCGAAGCGGCCGCCCCAGCCCGTCCGAACCGGTGCGCCCGGCTGCAGTCCGTTCCACTGGTCCTGCTGGTCGGAGTGCGAGAAGAGGTTCGGCGGACGGGCGCCCGAATTGGCCTGGTAGAACGCGCGGTTGGGGATCGGCTGCTTCAGCGTCCCCGTGTTCGCGAGCACGGCGAGCTTGCCCGACGTGTACAGCGGCGCGAGGCTCGCCATCGACGGGTGAAAGCCGAACATCTTGCCCTGCGCCGCGAACTGGATGAGCTGCGCCTGCGTGAGCTGGACGTTCGACGCCGCCGTGCGCACGTTGGCGTACGCCGCATAGTCGGTGTAGGGAACGATCATGTTGTTCGAGTCGTTGCCCCCGAACAGGAACACGACCACGATCGCCTTGTATCCGCTCATGGCCTGCGCTTCGGCGCTCTTCACGCCCCAGGTGCAGAGGTTGGCGGCCGCAGCGCCCGCGGTCACCGCGGCGGTGGAGGTCAGGAACTTGCGTCGAGATGTATTCATGATTAGCGCTGGACCTGGTAGTCGTAGGACGATGCCATCAGATACACGGCCATCCGAACGCGATTGGCCCTCTCTGCCTGGGTCGGAGTTGCGCTCAGCGTCACCGCGTTGACCGCCGTGACGATGGTCGGCTCGAGCGCCGCCGGGAACTGACCGCCCGCGAGAACGCGGTTGATCTGCGTGACCATCGCCGCAGGCGTGGTCGCGAGCGCCTCGAACTGGTCGAGGTACAGGCGCGTGCCCACGGAGTCGACGATCGTCGTGTCCGGCGTGAACGGGTTGTAGACCATCCGGTACACGAGGTTCGCGCGTCCCACCGCGGTGTTCGTGGTGTGGATCGCAAACTCGGGCGCGAGGATCGACGTGCCGGGAACCGTCGCGTCGGGCGGGAAGTAATTGAACACCGTCGGCGCGAAGTACGGGTTCTGGCCGAGGTTGCCGGTCTGCGTGGCAAGCTGCGCACCGTCCGTGATACCCGAGAGCGCACGCAGGAGGCCGGTCACCATCAGCACCGGTTCGCGCAGCGTGCCGAAGTCGGCGGCCGTCTTCGCGGGGCCGCGCGCTTCCGGATCCATGAGGATCGCCTTGACCACCGCCTTGAGGTCACCGCGAACGCCGGCGCCGTTGTTCGAGAACACCGCCGCGACCCGCGACACGTAGGCCGGCGACGGATTGCCGGTCACGAGGCGCTGGATCAGCTGCTTGCCGATGAACACCGGGGTGTTCGGATGCACGAACACGTTGAACACCGCCGCGTCGACGTCCTGGCGCGCGCTCTGTCCGGCCGGGAGCACGGTTCCGTGCAGGAGCGTCTTCGGGTTCGGGTCGTGACCCGTGGTGGCCGTGGTCGTGTACGGCACCATCGGCGCGCCGTAGTAGCGGTTCTGCTTGCCGGTGGCCGACGTGAAGTTGGCCGGGCTCGCGTAGGTGTAGCCCGTGAACACGCGGGAGAACTCCGCGATCTCGGTTTGCCCGTAGGTCGGAATCGGCTTGCCCGTGGCGTCGAGGAGCGGCGTGCCGTCCTGGTTGAGCTCGACGAGCCCGACCGAGAACAGCTGCATGATCTCGCGTGCGTAGTTCTCGTTCGGGACGCGCGTGCCGGCGGGCCGGTCGTTGTTGACCATGTCGAGGTAATTGCCCATGGCCGGGTTGTACGTCACCTTGGAGAGCAGCGTCTGGAAGTTGCCGAACGCCTCCTCGAACATGATGTTCTGGTAGCGCGACATCACGTGCGCGTAGGCAAGGTCCGGCTCGTTGGCCGACGTCACGACGATCTGCGACAGCGCCCACGCCACGCGCTGGCGGAGCTGATCCGGCGCGTAGACGGCGTTGGTGAAGAAGTCGCGCTGGATCATCGCGGCCGTCAGGTGGTCGCGATTGCAGATCGCTTCCGGCGAGTCGGCCGGATAGTTGCCGCCACCCGGGATCTGCGTCGTGCAGTCCGCCGTCGTCGAGAGCTGGATCCGGTTGTACTTGCTGTCCGGGTAGCCCGACATCGGCTTCGTGAACTGGTCGTCGATCCAGTTCGAGATGCCGCCCAGCGCGATCACGCGCGCCGCTTCAGCCTGCGAAGCGCCGAAAGTCGCCTGGTTGAGCAGGCGCCAGACGTCGGCATCGGTCGTCGCCACTGCGGGCGCCGCCTGGCCGACGACGTTCTGCGTGAGCGTCGCCTTGACGTTGCCCTGCGAGTCGGTGGCGGTCGCGTAGATCGTGTGCGTTCCGGCCGGCACCGTCAACGTGTAAGTGAACGGCGTGACCGTGTCGTCAGCGAGCTTCACGCCGTCCATGTAGAACGAGACGGTGGAGATCGTGGCACCCGTCGCCTGCGCCGTTGCCGTGGCCGTCAGCGTGATCGTTCCGCCCGGAGCCACGAGCGTGGTCGAAGGCGACAGCGTGATGCGCGGCAGGTTGGAGCCCGCGACCGCATTCACCTGGAGGGTGATCGACGCGGAGGTGGTCGAGGCCCCGGCGTTGTCGTAGGCGATTGCCCTCAGCGAATGCGCGCCCACCACCGACGAGCTGAAGCTGTACGAGTAGGGAGCGCTCGTGTCGGTGCCGAGGAGCATGCTGCCGTCGTAGAACTCGACCTTGACGATCGTGCCGTCCGCGTCGAACGGCGACGCCGACAGCATCGTGTTGCCGCCGGCTGCGATCGAGTTGCTCGAGGCCGTGAGACCCACGGTCGGCGCGATGTTGCCCGAGGGACCGCCACCGCCGCCGCCACCACCACCGCCGGCCGTGGCCGTTACCGAGACCGTGCCCGAGGCGCCGGTCATGCCGCCGTCGTCCGTGGCGACCGCCGTGAAGTTGTAGATGCCCGCGACGCCGAGCGCGTAGCCGTACTGGTGCGGCGCCTTCGTCGTTTCACCGAACTTGACGCCGTCGCGGTAGTACTCGACCTTGACCACCGAGCCGTCCGGATCGGAGGCCGAGGCGGTCAGCGTGATGGACGTCCCGACCGCGGCAGCGTTCTGCGACGAGGCGAGCGACACGACCGGCGCGACGTTGCCTCCGGGCCCTGCGGCGCCGCGCACGAAGTACACCGTGCCTTCGAAGGCGAACCACGGCCACTGCGCGACCGCGTTGTTGGCCTCCGGCTGGCTCGTCGTGAAGAAGTGAGTCCCGAGCTTCGTGTTGTAGAGCCGGTACAGCGGCGATGCACCGGTGTTGCCGTTGCCTTCCGCGTAGTACGAGACGCCTTCGTACGCATACACGGGGAAGTTGGCGAGGATCGACGCCTTCTCCGACTCGGATGCGGTGTAGACGTGGCTGCCGTTCAGCTGGTGATAGAAGCGGTAGACCGGGATCGTTCCCGCGTCCTGCGTCGAGTACGCGTAGAACGCGACGCCTTCATAGGCGAATCGCGGATAGGTCGTGAGGACCTTGGCCTTTTCGCTCTCGCTGGCCGTGTAGAAATGCCGCCCCGCATCGAGGTGGTAGAAGCGGTACACGGGCGTGAGCGCGGCATTGGCCGCGCTGGCCACGAACGCCGCGACGATGGCGCAGAACGCCATTGCCGCGTGCCGTCGCATGGTTCCGCGAGCGGCCGCCTGGCCCGACATGGTGGTGGATTCGCCGTTCATCACCTGCCTCCGAGTTCTTGATCGATCGATTTGTGCTGGATGGGGATGACGTCCGGCGCGGACGGCTTCCCCATGGAGCACCGCGAGGCGATTATTCCTGCACATTCGTCTAATTACAAGTCAAATTTTCTTTCGGACGACAAACGGTGAAATCCGTGGAGTTTATATGCACACGGAATGTTAAGTAGTTTCTATATCATATTGAAATATCATGCTAAATAATCCAGCAAAACTTGTAGCGCACGATCCATACATCAGCGCTTAATGACGAACGCAGGGCGATTCAGCGTCATTTTTCTGTCCTGTCCCTGAGTGGGGACCGGGTAACGTGGCCACCGCTTCCCGCCGTCACGGCATTCGACCACGTTTTATGACGACGGTATTTAGTTGCTTGCGGCCGGCGAGCGGCCCGCGCCGGCGGTTCGTAGAATGGTGGTGAGGCGTGTAGAGGACAGCAAGAACGATGCCGGGACGTCTGTATCTCGACTGTACGGAAACCGCGCGCGTGGGCGCCCACACCGGCATCCAGCGCACGGTGCGCTCGCTCACGAGCGCCGCGCTGGCGCAGGGCGGCGACGCCGTGGTGCCGGTGCAGTTCGACGGCCACGCCTTCACGCGTCTCGATGCCCAAGCGGCAAGGCGCCTCGCCGATCCCAATCCCGCGACCCGGCAGGGCATGCATGAGCGTGCACGCCGCCTCGCGGTCGCAGCGCTGTCGCGATCGGACGTGCGCGCGGGCCGCTCGCGGCCGCAGGGGGGATGGGTCGGGCGTGCGCGCGATCTCGCGGCGCGCTCGTACTGGGCCGCGCGCGGGCTGCGGCCGGGCAGGGAGGCCGTGCGATTCGAGGAGGGCGACTGGATCGTGCTTCTCGACGCCACCTGGACGCCCGACCTGCGGCGCGAGCTCGCGCGTGCGCATGCCCAGGGCGCGCGCGTCTGCGCCGTCGTGTACGACCTTATCAAGCTGCGGCATCCCGACCTCGTGTCGCCCGGCGCCGCGCGCACTTACGAGCGCTGGCTCGAGCGGGTCCTGCCGCACGCCGACGTGATCGCCACGATCTCGCGGTCGGTCGCGGACGACGTCATTCGCTATCTCGGCGAGACGGGACGCCCGCGGCTCGCCGACCGCGTGCATGCCTTTGCGCTGGGCGCGGACTTCGCGGCGAGCGGCGCGCCGGGCGAGCCCTCGCCCGCCGTGCGCGACGCCCTCGTCGCGGAAGCCCGGGAGCGCACGTTTCTCGCGGTCGGGTCGGTGGAGGCGCGCAAGGACCAGGCGACCATCCTCGATGCGTTCGAGCGCGCGTGGAGCGAAGGCGTCGATGTGCGGCTCGTGCTCGTCGGCCGGCCGGGCTGGGGCGGCGATGCGGTCGCGCGCAGGCTCGCCTCGCATGCGCAGCGCGGCGAGCGTCTGTTCTGGTTCGCGGACGCGAGCGACGCGGACCTCGCGCACTGCTATGGCAACGCGCGTGCCCTCGTGAACATGTCGCTGTGCGAAGGCTACGGACTGCCGCTGGTCGAGGCCATGCGCGCGGGACTGGGCGTCATAGCGAGCGACATTCCGCCGTTTCGCGAGGTCGCGGGCGCCTGGGGCCTGTTCGTGCCGGCGGGGGACTCACGGGCACTCGCGCATGCGGTGACGTCGCTGCTGCGCGAGGACATGCGGAACGTGGCGGGCAAGCCGGTCGCGATCGCGACGTGGGCCGATTCGGCGCGCGAGCTGGTCGCGCTCCTGCGCAAAGCGGATCAGTCCACGCCGTAGCCCGCGAACTGCGCGAGCGCCTCGCCCATCTCGTCCGCGCTGAGGAGCACGGGCTCGCCGACCTGCAGCGCGCGCCAGTACATTTCCGCCAGCGTCTCGACCTCGACTGCGAGCGCCAGCGCCGCGTCGAGCGAGCGCCCGAACGCGATCATGCCGTGATTGGCGAGAAGGCAGGCCCTGCGCCCGTCGAGCGCGGCCAGCGCGTGATCGGAGAGCGCCTGCGTGCCGAACGTCGCATAGGGCGCGCACCGTATGTCGGTGCCGCCCGCGACGGCCACCATGTAGTGGAATGGCGGAATGCCGCGGCGAAGGCACGCGAGCGAAGTGGCAAAGGGCGCGTGCGCGTGCACGATCGCCTGCGCCTCCGGGCGATTCGCGTAGATGTCACGATGGAAGCGCCACTCGGTGGAAGGAGCGCGCGCGCCCTGCGCTTCTCCGGCGAGCGACATTGCCACGATGTCCGCGGGCGCGATCCTGTCGTAGGGAATGGCGCTCGGCGTGACGAGAAAGCCGTCGAATCCGTCGCGAAGCAAACGCGCGCTTACGTTGCCCGACTTGCCGCGGTTGATGCCGGCGCCGTTCATGGCGCGCGCGGTCGCCAGCACCGTCTCGCGCAGAGCGGACTCGTGCGCGTCGCTCCCGCTCACGACCGCTCGGGAAACATGGCGGCGAGCCATTCGCGCGACGCGCGCGTGATCCCGCGCTCGGTGACAAAGCCCGTGACGAGCCGCGCTGGTGTCACGTCGAACGCGAAGTTCTGCGCCTTGGTGCCGTGCGGGGCGATGCCCACCCGCACGGTCTGGCCGTAGTCGTCGCGGCCGGCGACGGTGGTCACCTCGTCGGCGTCGCGCACCTCGATCGGCATGCCTTCGCCCGAGGGCAGGCGCCAGTCGATGGTGGGCGAGGGAAGCCCCACGTAGAAGGGCACGTTGCTCTCGCGCGCGGCGAGCGCCTTGCCGTACGTGCCGATCTTGTTGCACACGTCGCCGTTGCGCGCGACGCGGTCGGCGCCGACGAACACGACGTCGACATCGCCGCGCTGCATGAGGAGCGCGCACGCGCTGTCGGGCACCAGCGTATGCGGGATGCCCCGCTGGCTGAGCTCCCACGCGGTGAGGTTCGCGCCCTGCAGGCGAGGGCGCGTCTCGCTCACCCACACGTCGAGCGACAGGCCTTCCATGTGTGCGAGGAACATGGGCGCCGTGGCGGTGCCCCAGCCGCAGGTCGCGAGCGCGCCCGCGTTGCAGTGGGTCATCACGCGCACGGGTCCCGGCCTGCGCTGCGCAACGCCGCGCAAGATGGCGATGCCGTGCATGCCGATGGCGTGATTCATCGCGACGTCCTCGGCGACGATCGCGTCGGCTTCGTCCCAGGCGGCATCGGCGCGCCCTGACCGCGCGAGCGGCGCGACACGCGTGCGCACGCGCTCGAGGGCCCAGCGCAGGTTGACGGCGGTGGGGCGCGTCGCGTCGAGGGCGGCAAACGCACTCTCGAGCGCCTCGTCGGAAGCGTCGCGGTCGAGCGCGAGCGCCAGGCCGTACGCCCCGACCGCGCCGATCAGGGGTGCGCCGCGGATCCACATCTTGCGGATGGCGAGCGCCGCGGCGTCGGCGCTCGCGATCTTGATGCGCACCAGCGTGTGCGGCAGCGCGCGCTGGTCGATCACGTCGATCTGGCGTGCGCCCGCTGGGCGCACCAGCGCGCGGTAGGCGGCGGGATCCTCGTCGGGCTTGCGAGGCTGGGCGGCCATGGTAGCTACTTCATCACCTGGAGCAGGTTGTTGAAATCGTCGGTCCATACGCGCCAGTCGCGGCGCGCGCTGATGTTGGTGGCGGCTTCCTGCAATCGCGGATCGGACAGGCGCACCGGATCCTTGGCGAGCAGCACCCACGAAGACGAGTTTGCGAGCGGCGCCGCGCCGTCGTCGCTGATCCACAGCGCGTGCAGGCCGAGCTCGTTGGCGATGCCCTCGACCACGGGCACGAGGTCGAGGTATCGGTTGGTCACGTGGAAGGCAATGACGCCGTCGGGCTTCATGTGCTTCAAATAGACCTCGACCGCCTCGCGCGTGATGAGGTGCACGGGAATGGCGTCGCTCGAGAAAGCGTCGATGGCCAGCACGTCGAAGTTCTGCGGGCCGGTCTCGCGCAACTCGCGCTCGAGCGTGAGGCGCGCGTCGCCGAGCGGCAGCTCGATCGTGGCGTCGGAGTCGCGCAGGTAGGAAAAGTCGCGCTTCGCGACGTCGATCACGCCCGGGTTGATGTCGTAGAAGCGGTACGTGTCGCCCTTTGCGCCATAGACCGCAATCGTGCCGGTGCCGAGGCCGATCACGCCCACCTTGATGGGGTCCTTGCGCGGATGCATCGCCTCGATCACGCGGCCGACGCCCGAGCTCGCCGAGTAATAGCTCGTGGCCTCGCGCTTCAGATCGTCGCGCAGGTACTGCTTGCCGTGCATGATGTTGCCGTGGATCAGCTGGCGCCGCTTGCCGTTGACCTCGTCCCCCGTCTCCTGCACGCGCAGCACCCCGTAGAAGTTGCGCGTGGCCACGATGGTGTTGTCGTAGAACTCGACGATGGCCCAGCCGCCGAAGATGAGCGTCGCCAGCACGGACGCGCCGGCGAGCCCCGGGAACACGAAGGCGTCGCGCCGCGTCTGCCACAGGAGCAGCAGCGCGCAGAGTACGAGCACCGCGTTGAGCTCGAAGTCCGCGGGCAGCACGAGCGGCGCGACGATGCCCACCACAGCCGAGCCCACCGCGCCGCCCAGCGACACCATGAGGTAGAAGCGCGTGAGATACGAAGGCGACGGTTTGAGGCGCACGAGCTCGCCGTGGCAGAACATGCACGCGACGAAGAGGCCGATGCCGAACACCGACATCTGGACCGTGAGGTCGTGCGTCAGGTCGCTGTACGGCACGAGCGACCAGGCCATCACGCCGAGGATCGCCGCGAGCACCGCGAGGAACAGGTCGCGCCGGTACCAGTGGGGCGCGTCGAAGCAAAGGATGAACGTGACGAGGTAGATCGACAGCGGCACCACCCACAGGAGCGGCACCGAGGCCACGTTCTGCGTGATGTGGTTGCTGACCGCGAGCAGCATCACCGAGCCCGTCGCCGCGAGCGTGCACCACAGGAGCTGGCGCGCGGCGGTGGGCGGTGCTTCGTGCGGTGCAGGGGCCGGCGATGCGGCGGCAGGCGCGACGGCGGCCGATGCCACGCCGCGCTGGCTCGCCCACGCCGCAGCGGCCGCGAGGACGACGAACAACGCGTAGCCGGCCGACCAACCGTAGGCCTGCATGCGCGTGGCGACCCACGGCTCCAGCATGAACGGATAACCGAGCAGCGCGATCAGCGAGGCGAGGTTCGACAGCGCGAAGAGCCGGTACGGATTGCGTCCGGGAAAGCGCCGCGCGAACCAAGCCTGCAAGAGCGGGCTCGTCGTCGACAGCAGGAAGTAGGGGAGGCCGATCGTGAACGCGAGCATCCCGAGGATGAGGAAGATGGGCTGCTCGGTGCCGGTGGGTTTCCAGAACGCGCCGGGCACGATCGGCAGCGACACGAGGCTCACGAGCAGGAGTGCCACGTGCACGCGGAGCTGCCCGCGCGGCGAGAGCCTGCGGATCACCAGGTCCGCGTACGCGTATCCGAGCAGGAGCGTGGTCTGGAAGAACACGAGGCACGTGGCCCATACCGCCGCCGAGCCGCCGAACCACGGCAGCACCTGCTTCGCGACGACGGGCTGGACGAGGAAGAGCAGGAACGCGCTCGTGAAGATCGTGACTGCGAAGAGCGTCATCGGATAGGCGAGTCGGTGGTGGGAGTGCGGGTCGTCTAGGTCGCTTCGGGGGCGGGCGATCCGGGCGCTTGCGACGCGGCGGCCGGCGGCTCGTCCGCTTGCGGAGCGGGCTCTTCCGGCGCGGGCGGCGGCGCATCGCGAGGCTCCATGCGGCGCGCGAACGCATCGAAGGCGAGCGTCATGAAACACACCATGAGCGGCGCGAGATGCAGCGTTGCGCGGTTCACCGTCGTCTGGTCGGCGATGAATTCGCTCGCATTGGTGAAGCCGAACACGAAGAACAGGAACAGGATGCCGCCGATCACGACCGTCGTGAGCGGAACCAGCGCGCGCGCGAGGAGATCCTTGTACGCGAGCAGCAGGACGCCGGCGACGCCGAACCACAGGAGGTTCCAGTTGCCGAGCAGGAAATAGCTCTGGAAGAGGTCGCGCCAGGGCGGATCGAAGTCGAGGTCGAGGCGATAGTTGAAGAACGACAGCTTGAGCCGTGCCAGCGCGGCGATGCCGAACGCGACGGCCGCGAAGGCGATCAGCGACACGCGCAATCCGTGCCGCGGCATGAGCACGACCAGCGCGCCCGGCGCGAGCGTTGCCGCCCAGAACCAGCCCGGGTTCTTGACCTGCGTGCACGCGAGGGCCAGCACGACCACGACGGCCGCATTGCGCACGCCGCGCTCGCGCGACCAGCGCACGAGGCCGAGCGCGGCCGCGGCGTAGTACGCGGCGAGCGGAAGATCGGCGTAACCCGCGAGTGCCACGTGCACGTTGGCGAGCGGAAGGGACGCGACCAGGAACGAGCCGACCATCGCGGTGGTGGCCGTGGTGCCGGCGAGCCGCAGGCCGCCGTATGCCGCGAACGCGAGCGCCACGGCCATCTGCACCCACGGTGCGTTCATGAGAATGTCGTCCCAGCGTCCGATGGCGAGGCAGTTCCACACCTGCAGGAGAGGCATCGTCGGCGGGTACTCTGGCGAGGCGTCGAAGTACACGCTGCCGCCCGCCGCATACCACTCGGCGACGCGGGCGAACGGCACCATGCGGCCGAGCTCGTACCACACGCGCGCCTTGGTCGCCCACTGCGTCCACGCGTCCCACGGGTAGAGCGGACGCGAGAACACTTCCACGGCGAGCAATGCGAAACGCACCGCGAGCCACGCGAGCAGCACGAGCCACAGGATCCTTGCCCAACCCGCCAGGTCGCGCGCGAGCGACGCGCGCGCGAATCGCGCGGGCCAGGATCGTGCGTCGAAGCGGTCGCGCCGCCACGCATACGCCAATGCCGCGGCCGCGACGGCGAGAAGCGGAAGCGCGATCGCCGCGATGCCGAACGGAACGCCGGCCCGCGACAGCAGGCGCATCCATAGGGTGAGCATGAACGCGCCCACGAGGTAGCCCACGCCCGCGATCCACGCGCCCTCGCCGGGCCCGAGCGGCGATGCGCGCCGCAACGCGAGCAGCGCCGCGACGCCGGGCAGCCATGTCACGGCGGCGGCGAACACGAGCATCAGTGCGTCGAGGCTAGACAATCTTGAACATGGCCGCACCCTGCTCGAAGAGGATCAGCTCGGCCTCCACCGAGTCTCCGCCTTCGAAGCGGATGCGGCGCGCCTCCTGGTTGTACTGCACGCCGCGCCGGCGATAGACGACGATGTAATCGCCCGGGCGCAGCGCGCCCGCCTGCGGCAGCGACGTGCCGAACGGATCGAACAGCACGTTGTGCGGATAGAGGTAATAAGCCCCGCGCCCGCGCAGCGGTGCGGCATCGGCGAGCATGAACACGCGCGCCGGCGTGCTCGGAAGCCTCGCGCGCACGCGCTCGATGAACTTGAACACCTCGGCGTCGTCGGCGGCCTCGTGCCGCCCGCGCCAGTCCTTGCCCGCGAACTGCTCGCGGGTCTCGCCGACCTGTCGCACGAGATTGGCAATCCATTGCACGTCGAGCGCGATCCAGGACGCGACGAAGACGGCGGCGAGCACGACGGGCCACGCGGTGGCGCGTCCGCGTGCGCGGCGCCACGCGAACCACAGGAGCGCCGTCAGCAGCCCGGACGCCACCAGCAATGCGGACAGCGGAATCTCCTGGATGTCGGCGCCGCCCGTGCGCGTGTAGATCTCGGTGGTCGCCGTATCATAAAAAAAAAAAAGGGCGGGGGGGGGGGGGGGGGGGGGGGGGGGGGGGGGGGGGGGGGGGGGGGGGG
>CAZIZD010000013.1:0-18396 GCA_964543615.1 uncultured Alcaligenaceae bacterium
GCTGCACGAGCCGCGCAACCGGTGCGGCGAGGAGTCGCGACGCAGCGTCGACCTCGCCACGCAGCGCGGGGATGCCTGCGCGCCGTGCCGCAGCCTTCGCACGCGCCAGCGCCGTGCGGGCCTCCGTCGCCCGCACACGCCGCATCGCGATGCCAGCGGTAGCGAGTGCGTGCGCAGCTTGAAGCGCCGGCGGAAGCGCGGCGACGTCGAGTTCGGCAAGCACGCGATCGGCCTCGTCCAGGCGTCCGATCAGGACGAGGCGGCGAGCGTCAAGGCAGGCCGCGTGCGCGGCGTTGACGCGGTCGCCGTGGGACGCAAGCGTCGCACGCGCAGCGTCGAGAGCCTGCATGGGCCACGCGAGGTCGCGGGACACGAGCGCAATCTCCGCCTCCGCGACGACGCATCGTGCCCGCGCAACCGCCTCTTTGACCCCAAAGGCACGCTGGGCGCGACGCACGAGATCCCGGGCGCGCGTCAAGTCGCCGAGCTGGGCCATTGCGATGCCGCGCAGCGCGAGCGCCGGCGGATCGTCGCGAAGCGCGACACGATTGAGCGCACCTATGGGGTCGCCGGAGACGAGGGCCAGCGCCGCCGCCGTGATCATCGAGTCCATGCGAATCCCGCCAAATTTGTCACTCCCGCTTCCACGGTCGGCAACCGTAAATTTAGCGCACCACCAACCCACGTACGGAGACGCAAAGATGACGACGCATACGATCGGCGACCGCGAACAGTGGCTGACGGCTAGGCTCGCGCTGCTTGCGGCAGAAAAGGACCTCACGCGGCGCAGCGACGCGCTCGCAGTGCAACGTCAGCAGTTGCCATGGGTACGCGTCGACAAGGCCTACACCTTCGAGACCGAAGCGGGACCCGCTACGCTCGCGGACCTGTTCGCCGGGCGCTCCCAGCTCATGATCTACCACTTCATGTTCGGCCCCGAGTACAGGGCCGGATGTCCGTCGTGCTCGGCGATTGCCGACGGCTTCAACGGCATTGCGGTCCACCTCGCCAACCATGACACGAAACTGTGGGCCGTATCGCGCTCGCCGCTCGCCAAACTTGCGGCGTACAAGCAGCGACTCGGATGGACGTTCCCTTGGGCATCCTCGCTCGGAAGCGACTTCAACTACGATTTCAACGTCTCGTTCGTGGCAGAACAGCAGCGCGGCGGCAACATCGAGTACAACTACCGGCGGGAGCCGGCGATGCGCGGAACGACCTCCGAATGGACGCTGCGCGCCGATGCCAATCCCGTCGCGCGCATCGCGGCGTCGACCGGCACCGACGTTCCGACGTACACGCGCGAGCGCCCCGGCATGAGCACGTTCGTGCTCGAGGACGGGGTCGTCTACCACGCGTACTCGACCTTCGCGCGCGGACTTGACAGCCTTTGGGGGATGTACCAGTGGCTCGACCGGGCGCCCAAGGGACGCAACGAGTCGGACGTGTGGTGGCGCCGCAACGACGAATACGACGAGAGGGCGTGAGATGGACGACATGTGCATGGGGAGCCCCACGGGCACTGCGGGGCTCGTGTACCACGCAGCGCGGATGGCTGCGCACCTTGAATTGCCGACCAGTGTCGAATGCATCGCGCACTGCGCGGTTGCGATGGCGATGCTGCTTGCGGCAGCAGCCTTGGCGTCCCTCGCAATGCTTCAACCGTACGGGGGACGGTCGTCGTCCAGACGGCCGTCGTGCGAGAGCAGCACCGCAATCGCCCGCGTGCCTTCGAACTCCGACAGCACGATCGCGATGATCGCGGTGATGGGCACGGCGAGGAACGCGCCGGGAATGCCCCACAGTGCCGACCAGATCGTGAGGCTCGCCAGGATCACGAACGGCGACAGGTTGAGCGAGTTGCCCATGAGGTAGGGATCGAGGAAGTTGCCGATCGCGAACTGGAGCGCGGTGAGGGCCGCGAGGATCGCGAGCACCGTGCCGAGGTCGCCGAACTGCACGATCGCCCATGCGACGGGGAAGAACACGCCGAGGAACGATCCGATGTACGGAATGTAGTTGAGAAGCGCGATGAGCAGTGCCCAGAACACCGCGAACTCGACCCCGAACAGCGCCAGCACGACCCAGCTCATGACTCCGAGCAGCGCGCTCACGAAGGTCTTGAGCGCAAGGTAGGAGCCGACCCGTGCGTTGATGCGCACGATCACCTGCCGGATGCGCGCGACGTTGCGCGGATCCTTCGAGACACGCTCGATCTTGGCCGCGAAGTTGCGCTGCTCGATCAGCAGGAACGCGACGTAGAGCACGACGACGATCGCGCCGGTGAGCACCGACTTGGCCGACAGCATGGTCGAGCCGATGAGCGACTGCACGTTGATCTGCCCGAACAGGGACTGGCGCAGGGTCTCCCAGGTCGGCTCGCCCGAGAGCCCGACGTACTTGGCGGCGCCCTGGATGAGCGCGAGCAACGACGCCTGGTAAGTGGGCGCCACGGCGGCCACCCGTCCCACGTACGTGAGCACCAGCCAGCCGATCGCGGCAATGCACGCGAGCCCGACGCCGAGCGCCAGCACGAAACGCAGCGAGGGCGGCAGCGCGGTGCCCAGCGCGGGCACGCGGGCGAGCATGCGATCGAGCCCCAGAATCATGTACACGACGAGCGTGCTGAACACGATCGGCACGAAGATGTCGCGGCCGATGTAGAGCACCCAGCCCGTGAGGAAGGCGAGGAAGCTTCCGTAGCAGACGGCGGCCAGGCGGGAGTTCACGGGCACAATGGGAGCGGATCGGGCGACGAGCGACTATACACAGGCCGGTCCCCCAGGGGACATCGCGCGGCGCAGGCAGGGACGCCCCGTCAGCCGGCCGGCCCGTCGAGCCGCTTGCGCAACTCGGTCTTCAGCACCTTGCCGTAGTTGTTCTTCGGAAGCTCGGCGACGAAGCGATAGTGCTTCGGCCGCTTGAAGCGCGCGATGCGGGAGAGGCACAGCGCGTCGAGTTCCTCCGGCGCGACGCCGCCTGCTTCGGCGACCACGAACGCCACCACCGCCTCGCCCCACTCGGCATCGGGCATGCCGACCACACTGGCCTCGCGCACGCGCGGATGCGCGAGCAGCACCTCCTCCACCTCGCGCGGGTAGATGTTCGCGCCCCCGGAGATGATGAGGTCCTTCGAGCGGTCCTTGAGCGTGAGGAAGCCGTCCTCGTCGAGGCAACCCAGGTCGCCCGTGTGCAGCCAGCCGCCCGCGAGGGTGCCCGCGCTCGCCTCGGGGTTGTTCCAGTAGCCCTGCATCACCGTGGGACCGCGCACGCACACCTCGCCGATCGCGCCGGCAGGCAGGTCCTCCCCACCGGCATCGCGGATCGCGATCTCGACGTTGGCCTGCGCATACCCGACCGACTCGAGGCGCGCGCGACGGCGCGGATGATCGCGGTCGGCGATCACGTGCTGCGGCAGCACCGTGATTGTCATGGGCGACTCGCCCTGCCCGTAGATCTGCGCGAAGCGCGGACCCATCACCTCCACCGCCTCCTCGATGTCGGCAAGGTACATGGGGCCGCCCCCGTAAACGATGCGGCCCACGTTCTCGCACGCGCCGGGACGCTCGCGGCACGCAGCGACGATGCGCATCACGATCGTCGGCGCCGCGAACATCGCGAGTCCCGGCCACGTCCGCGCGAGATCGAGCACCTCGTCCGCGTCGAATCCGCGCGACGCAGGCACCGCATTGATGCCGCCGCGCGCCACGTACGCGAAGTTGTAGAGGCCCGATCCGTGCGACAAGGGGGCCGCGTGCAGCAGCGCGTCGCCCGGCTCTACCGGCATCACCTCGGCGAGATACGCGAGGGTCATCTGCACGAGGTTGCCGTGCGTGAGCATCACGCCCTTGGGACGTCCCGTGGTGCCGCTCGTGTAGAACAGCCACGCAAGATCGGCGGGCGTGCGCGGCTCGATCGGGGCGACACCCGGACCGCGCAGCACGTCGATCGCGTCGAGCCGCCATTGCCTGCAGCCCGCGGGCACGAGGCCGCCGATCTCCTCGTCCACCCAGCAGGCGACGGCGCCGCAGTTGCCGAGGATGTAGGCCGCCTCGCGCGGATGCAGCTTCGCGTTCACGGGGACCGCGACGAATCCCGCGATCCATACGGCCCACATCGCCTCGAGGTAGTTCGGATGATTCGCCGCGTAAAGCGCCACGCGGTCGCCGGGCCGCGCGCCCGTGCGACGCATTCCGTCCGCGAGGCGTCCCGCGTTTTCGCGCAACTGCGCGTAGGTGGCGCACACCTCCGACCCCAGGGCGAGCGCCGGCCGGCTGGCGAAGGCCTTCGCGCTGCGCTCGAGCCAGCTTGCGACGTTCATGGGACGGAGCTTAGCGCAGCTGGGGGCCACGCTGGCACCCGCGCTTGACATTGTTTTAAGTTTTGTTTAAATTAATTCAAATGACGGACCCGACACGCAAGCGCGACCCGCATTCCCCACGCCGACCGCGCCCCTACGACTCCACGCTGCGCCAGCAGAAGCAGGCGGAGCTCCGCTCGCGCATCGCCGAGGCGGCCACCGTCGTGCACGCCCGCAAGGGCGCGCTGGCCACGAGCTATGCCGATGTCGCCGCCGAGGCCAAGGTGTCGCTGCCCACGGTCTACGCGCACTACCCCACCCTCGACGCGCTGCTTCAAGGATGCACCGGCCACGTCGCCTCGCGCGCACCCGCCCTGCCGGTCGCCGACATCCTGTCCGCGCCCACGATCGAGGAAGCCGCCTCGCGGCTCGCCGAGGCCATGGAGCGGCAGCACGTCCACTTCGAGCCGTGGGCCACGTGGCGCGAAGACCGCGTGCTTCCGTTCCTCGCCGCACTCGCCGCGCGCCGCCGCGAGCAGGTCACCGCGCTCGCGGTGCAGGTCCTGCGCAGGCACTGCGGACCCGGCGCGCATCGCGAGCCGGCGGCGGCGTGGGAGGCCGCGCTTTCCTTCGACGTATGGCAGCGCCTCGCGCGCGGCCATCGCCTGTCGCGCGCCGCGTTGCGGCGCACGATCCTCCAATGGCTGATGACGGCAGTGCCGTCGAAGCCCTCCACTGGCAAGACTTCAAGGAGCAAACCGTGACATCGCCAGCCCCCTCGATCGACCTCATCGCCCCTGACACGTATCGAGTGAACATCCCGCTCCCGGACGCCATGCCGGGCGGCTTCTCGTTCAACCAGTACCTCGTGGTCGACGACGAGCCGCTGCTCTTCCATACGGGGCCGAGGAAGCTCTTCCCCCAGATCCGCGCGCAGATCGAGAAGGTCATGCCGCTGTCGCGGTTGCGTTACGTCGCGTTCTCGCACGTGGAATCGGACGAGTGCGGCGGCCTTCCGCAATTCCTCGCGGCGGCCCCCGAAGCGCGACCCGTGTGCAGCGAGATTGCCGCAATGGTGTCGGTAAGCGATCTCGTCGACGTCGCGCCGCTGCCCCTACGCGACGGCCAGGCGCTGAAGCTCGGGCGTCACACGGTGGTGTGGCAGTCCACGCCTCACCTCCCGCACGGCTGGGAATGCGGATTCCTTTTCGACGCGACGACGCGCGTGCTGTTCAGCGGCGATCTGTTCACCCAGCCGGGGATCGGCGAGCGTCCACTCGTCGAGGACGACATCCTCGGTCCGAGCGAGGCGTTCCGGCGCCAGATGGATTACTTCGCGCACGCCCCCGACACGGGTGCGTTGATCGCCAAGCTCGCCGACCTCGATCCCGGTTACCTCGCATGCATGCACGGAAGCGCTTGGCGCGGCAACGGCGCGGCGATGCTGCGGGAGCTCGGCCGCTCCCTGGTGCACTGAGACCGTCCCCTCCGCGTTCGTCCTACCAGCGGGACGGAGGGATGCCGACAGCGCAATCGGCGCGCCGCGTCGTGCGGACGACGCCCCGCCACGGGATGCTGGGCCAATGCCCGTGGCCATCGACAGAGAACGCCCGGCAACCGCGTCCTTCACCGGTCAGCGGTTGCTGTTCACACACTGCCCCGGGGCACCGGAGGGTCACGACCGCGACTCGCGCGTGAACGTCGCGCGGCGCCTCGCCGTCGCAATGGGATGGCCCTATGGGGGCGACATCGGCCGGGGCCAAGGCGATGCGACCGGCGGCAACCTGTTCGTAGTCCCGCACGACGCCCTGCTGCTGCATGACGCACACGCGCTCGGCATCGAGGGCCCGGACCAGATCTTCGGCGGGGTCGTGCCCCACGCGTTCGTGGCGACCAAGGCGATCACGCATCCGTTGGTCGGCCGCGACGCCACCGCACCGGAAGGCTGGTCTCATGCTTGCGCGGAGCGCATCCGATCCTCCACACTGCGCGGGTACACCGCGTTCTCGCTCAACGACGCACGGCGTGCCACGCGCCTGCTGCTGCGCGACGGCCCCGTCCGCATCAAGTGCGTGTCCGGCATCGGCGGTGCCGGCCAGTTCCTCGCGCACAACGAGGAAGAGGCCGACGCCGCGCTCGACGCCCTGCCCGCCAGCGAGCTCGAGCGCGGCGTCGCGGTCGAGGAGCACCTGGAAGGCGCGGTGACGTTCAGTGCCGGCGTCGCCCGATGCGGCCAGGCGTCGATCGCCTATTGCGGCGCGCAGTCGCTCACGCGCAATCACCGCGGCAGCGAGGTCTACGGAGGATCGACCCTCGACACCGTGCGCGGCGGCTTCGATGCCCTGCTCGCGGCGGAGATCACCAAGGCGCAGCGCGCGGCCGTCGAGCTAGCGCACGCCTACGACGGCGCGGCCTTCACCGCATACCCCGCCGCATTCGCGTCGCGCCGCAACTACGACGTGCTGTTCGGACGCAATGCCAAGGGCGAGGTGCGCGCCGGCGTGCTCGAGCAGTCGTGGCGCATCGGGGGCGCGAGCGGCGCCGAAGTGCTGGCGCTGGAAGCCTTCTCGTGCAATCCCGCCCGCATGCGCATGCGCTGTGCGACCGTGGAGGTGTACGACGAGACGGCGGCGGTTCCGCCGGGGGCGTTCGTCTACTACCGCGGCGTCGATCCGGACGCGGGCGCGCTCACCAAGTACGCGGTCGACCTCGATGCCGGCGACGCGTGACGACACGCTCGAGATTGCCGTCGACGACCAGTGGATCGCAGGCACGCTGGTCACGCCCGGGACGCTCGTGCCCGGCGTGCTTTTCGTCCACGGCTGGGGCGGCAGCCAGCAGCAGTACGTGACACGCGCGCGCGAGATCGCGGCGCTCGGCTGCTTCTGCCTCACGTTCGACCTGCGCGGACACGCACGCACGCAGGAGCAGCAGAAGACCGTCACGCGCGAGGACAACTTGCGCGACGTGGTGGCAGCCTACGATGCGCTCGTGCGCCAGCGCGGCATCGACACCTCGTCGATCGCCGTCATCGGCAGCAGCTACGGCGGTTACCTCGCGGCGATCCTCACGGCCCTGCGACCGGTGCGCTGGCTCGTGCTGCGCGCACCGGCGCTCTACAAAGACTCGGAGTGGACCGTCCCCAAGGACCGGCTGCGCAAGCTCCAGGCGCTCGAAGCCTATCGACAGCAGCACGTCGCGGCCGGGGACAGCCGCGCCCTGCGCGCATGCGCCGCCTACAAGGGCGACGCGCTCGTCGTGGAGTCGGAACGCGACACGATCATCCCGCCACAGGCCGTGGCCAATTACCGCGAAGCGCTCGCCAACGCTTCGTCGCTCACCTACCGTGTGCTCGGCGGCGCCGATCACGCGCTCGGCACGCCGGAGGCGCAGCAGGCTTACATGACCGTGCTGGTCGCGTGGCTTTCCGAGATGATCCGCGGTGCGCGCGCGGACGCGCAGACCACCGCGGTCATCGCCAGGGCGTCGAAGGAGATCGCTACTCCACCGTGATCCCGGCCGCCTTGATCACCGGCCCGAAGCGGTCGTAGTCGCGCTTGATCTCGTCGCGGAATGCTTCGGGCGTTCCCGGCCCGACGCGCACGCCGAGCGCCATCATCTTGTCCTTCAGCTCCTGCGTCTGGAGCGACGCATTGAGCTCGGCGTTGATCCGGTCGACGACCGGGCGGGGAATCTTCGCGGGGCCGATGAGGCCGATCCACGACATCACCACGACGTCCGGCACGCCGCTCTCCACCACGGTCGGCACGTCCGGCATCGACGGCCAGCGTTCCGCGCTCGACACGACGATGGGCCGCAGCTTGCCCGACTTGACGAGCGCCGTGCCGCCCGCGACCGAGGCCATGCCGATGGGAATGTGCCCGGCCATCGCATCGGCCATCGCGGGTCCGCCGCCCTTGTAGGGAACGTGCACGAGGTTGGCGCCCGTCTTCTGCACGATCAGCGTCGCGATGAGGTGCTCGTTGCTGCCGGTGCCCGACGTCCCGTAGTCGAGCCCCTTGGGTGTCTTCTTCGAGAGCGCGATGAGCTCCTGCAGGTTCCTGGCCTCGACGTTGGGGTTCACCGTGAGGATGAACGGATAGTCGCCGATCTTGCCGATGGGCGTGAAATCCTTCTGTGCGTCGAAGGGCATCTTCGAGAACACGAACGGGTTGATCGTCAGCACGCCGTTGTAGACCAGCATGATCGTGTAGCCGTCGGGCTCGGACTGCGCCACGTACTGGCCCGCCACGTTGCCGGTGGCGCCAGGCTTGTTCTCGACCACGACTTCCTTGCCGAGGCGCTTGGACAGCGCCTCCGCGACGAGGCGCGCGGCCGCGTCCGACACGCCGCCCGGCGGGAACGGCACGATCATGTGAATGGGCTTGCTCGGAAACGCGGGCTGCGCAAGCGCGGTCAGGGGCAGCGTTGCGGCGAGCGCGCAAGCTGCGGCGGCGACGAACAGGCGCCTGCCGGTGAAAGACGACATGGTTCCTCCTTGGGGGTCTTCTCGAGGCGAGGGATGAATGAGGCCGTCTTACGCGGCTTGGGAGAGCGTGGACGCGACGTCCATGGTCGTGGTGCGGCGCATGTCGCGCGGCTGGTCGGCGGGATAGCGCCGTCCTCGGTGCATGGTCACGCGGTTGTCCCACATCACGATGTCGTGCTGCTGCCACTTGTGCGCGTAGACGTGCTCGCGCTGCGTCGCATGCTCGGTGAGCTCGCGCAGGAGCGCGCGCGCTTCCGGCAGCGGCCAGCCCGTGATGGCGCCCCCGTGCGAAGAGAGGAACAGCGAGAGGCGGCCCGTCGCGGGATGGCGGCGCACGAGGCGCTGCTGCACCGGCGCGAACTTCTTCTCCTCCTCCTCCGTGAAACGGAACCCGAGCTCGCCGCGCGAATGCAGCCGGCTGTGCTCGCACAGGAGATCGCGCACGAGCGCCTTGGTTTCGCTGTCGAGCGTGTCCCACGCCGCGCGCATGTCCGCGAACTCGGTGTCGCCGCCATGGTCGGGAATCGCACGCGCGCACAGCACCGAATATTTCGCCGGGATCGCCTTGTACGAGCTGTCCGAGTGCCAGAGCATGTTGCCGAGCTGGAACAGGCGATGCCGGTGGTCGCGCGGCAGCGGCTTGCCGTCGCGGTCGAGGTTGGAGACGTCGTTGATCTCGGCGGGGACGCGGCCTACCTGCACGTTGTCACCCGGCACGTTGAAGAACGGTTCGAGGTCACCGAACTCGCGCGTGAACGCGATCTGCTCCGCGTCGGTGATGTCCTGCCCGCGAAAGACGAGGACCGCGCAGCGGTCGATTGCCTGCTCGAGGCGGTCGCGGTCGTCTGCCCGAAGCGGCAGGCGAAGGTCGACGCCGGTGACGTCCGCGACGAAGTCGGGACGGGCAGGATCGACGGGAGTGATGCTCATTGCCATGGTCTTCCTCCTACAGGTGGCGCAGGCCGAGGCGCTCGACGATCTCGGTGAGCTCCGCGAGCCAGGCCTTCTTGTTCGCGACCTGGATGGCCACGGCCTTGTCGCCGTCACCCTCCGCGATCGCCTTCAGCATGCTCGTGTGCGCGCCGGTGGTCCGCGTGGGCGGCTTGCGCAGCCGCAGCGTGAACATGCGCACGCGATGAGACTGCTCGAGCAGGTTCTCGCAGATGCGCACGAGGCGGGCGTTGCCGGCCGACTGCACGAGCCCCATGTGAAAGCGGTCGTTGACCCGCGCCCACGTTTCGAGGTCGCCCTTCGCGATCGCGCGGCGCATCTCGGTGACGTCGCGGCGCAGGGCTTTGACGTACGGCGCGCGATCGGGCCGCGTGGCCAGCGCGTGCGCCGCCTGCGACTCGAGCCACTGCATGATGTCGTGCACCTCGCGGATGTCCTGCACCGTCAGCGGCACGACGCGAATGCCGCGCCGGGGAACGATGTCGATGAGCCCCTCGTTCTGCAGCTGCACGAGTGCCTCGCGAACGGGCGTGCGGCTCACGCCCACCGCGCGGGCGAGGTCCTCCTCCAGGAGGTACTCGCCGCCCTGCACACGGTTGTCCTGCACCATCCGCTTGATGTGGCGGTAGGCGCGCTCGGCGAGCGCCGTGAGGCGCGCGCCGCGCGGGGGAAGCTCGATGATCGTTGCGGTAGCGGCGGCCATCTTCCGGGAGCCCTGCGAGGCGTCGATGGCGTGTATCTTAATGTATACGTTAATTTATGCAAAAAACTTCCGGGGTGCGCGCCCCGCCTGCCGGCGGCCCGTTCATTCGCCGCGCAGGAGCTCCAGCGTCTGCTCGTCCTCCTCCCCCTCGTAGTACCGGGCAAGCGCCGCGCGCAACGCCGAGTCGCCCGGGGCCGCCGCGAGGAAGAGCGTGAGGCAGGAGCGGAACTTGACCGCGTCGACGGCCCCGAGGACCTTCACCGGATCGCTTCCGGGCAGCGCGTTCATGGCGTCCACGCACGCGCGAAGCCTCGGCCCGAGCACCGGATGCGCGAGGTACGCACGCGCCTCGGCGAGCGACGCAATGCCGTAACGCCGCGCCATGGAGCTTCGGCCGAGTTCCCGCAATTGAGGCAAGACGTACCACATCCAGTGCGACGTCTTCCGGCCACCACGAAGCTCGGCGAGCGCGTGGTCGAAGTGGTCGCGCTGCGCTGCAACGAATCGCTCGAGGTCGAACGGGTCGCCGGCCATGGTCGGGCGGATGATACGCCGGGCAATTGCTGGGAGTCCGTCAATGCCGCTATGCTCTTTCATCCAGTCCACGAAGGAGTCCCGCATGCATGCCGTCGTCCGCACCGTCGCCCTCGTTGCCGCCCTCTCCGCCGCGGGCGCCTTCGGGCAGACGGCCGCTCCGCCACAATACGGTGACGAGATCTACAAGCCGAACATGGGCCAGGCCGGCAAGGACGTGATCTGGATTCCGACGCCGGACAGCCTCGTCACCAAGATGCTGCAGGCCGCGAAGACGAACGAG
Source organism: uncultured Alcaligenaceae bacterium (assembly GCA_964543615.1). GTDB lineage: Bacteria > Pseudomonadota > Gammaproteobacteria > Burkholderiales > Casimicrobiaceae > VBCG01. Next base: position 11,261 of record CAZIZD010000013.1, read on the forward strand.
AACGACGTCGTGTACGACCTGGGCGCGGGTGAAGGCAAGATCCCCATCGCCGCCGCGCGCGAGTTCAAGGCGCGCGCCGTGGGCATCGAGTACAACCCCGACATGGCGTCACTCGCCAAGCGCAACGCCGAACGCGCGGGCGTGGCCGACAAGGTCAAGATCATCGCTGGCGACATCTTCCAGAACGACTTCTCCGAGGCGACCGTCGTCACGCTCTATCTGCTGCCCGAGCTCAACTACAAGCTTCGCCCGCAGATCCTCAAGATGAAGCCGGGCACGCGCGTCGTGTCGCACGCGTTCAACATGCGCGACTGGGAACCCGACGATGTGATCTACGACAGCGAGCGCGAGGCCTACCTGTGGATCGTTCCCGCCACCGTGGCCGGCCGCTGGGAGATTGCGCAGAACGGGGGCGGCTTCAAGGGCACGCTCGATCTCATCCAGGCCTTCCAGCGCGTGGGCGGCACCATGGCGATGGGCAAGCAGTCGGCGCCGCTGCTCGGTCCCAAGCTCAACGGCAACAACTTCTCCTTCTCGTTCATCCACACCGACGGCTCCATGCGCTCGGTGCGCGGAAAGTTCGACGGCGAGAGCTTCGAAGGCTGGATGCGCCTCGAGGGCTACGACACGCCGGTATCGGGCAAGCGTCTCGCGGCGGCGCCGCGCAAGGCGTAGCTCAAGGCGCCGCGGGCCGCACCCGATCGAGCTCGTGCGGCGAAAGGGCGTCGATCTTCTCGACAGCGTGCGCATGCCCCTGCTGAACGATGTCGTCGAAGCGGTCCCACTGCAACATGCCCACCCGCTCGAGCGGCGGGTTGAAGTAAACGTCGGTGAGCTTGCGCTTCCCTTCCTGCCGCGAAATGCTGTAGAGGATCTGCACGTTCATGAGGTACGACATGAGCGACGGGAAGCGATAGCGCCGCTGCTTGTACGGCCGCATGCGGTCGCGCAGCAGTGCCCAGGTGTGCGGCACCTCGTCGGAATCGAACCGGCGCGCCTTGTGGGTGGAGAGGTCGACGCCGATCACGGTGCCGATGCCACGCATGCGCTGCATGAGGTCGACCGGAAAGTTGTTGAACGTGCCGCCGTCGCACAGGAGGTCGCCGTCGTGCACGACGGGCGGCAGCGCGCCGGGAATCGCGCTGCTCGCGCGAAGCGCCTTGCCGAGGTCGCCGTGCCGCAACGCGCGCTCGCCCGCGTGCGAATAATTGCTCGCCACGCAATAGAAGTTCTTCCACAGGTCCTGCACGTCGGGCTCGAAGCCCCACAGCTCGTGGATGCCGCCGTCGATCGCCTTTCGCATGCGCCGTCCCTTGATGAGCGACAGCAGCGGCACGACGTTGTAGTCGCCGGTGGGATTGGTGGAGAACCACTTGCGTGCCACGGCGATCAGAGCGCCGGGCTCCCGATCGCTCGCGATCATGGCCGCCATGATCCCGCCGATGCTCGTGCCGCCGACGTAGTCGATCTCGATGCCGCGCTCGCGCAGCGCGCGATAGACGCCGAGGTGTGCAAGACCGCGCGCACCTCCGCCCGCCAGCACGAGGCCGACGGCCGTGTGACTCTCGATGCGAGCAAGCCGCGCCATGTCGGCGGGCAGGTCGGGCCGCACGTGCACGTGATCGGTCACCGGCCGGCGCGCGAGCCACGCGCGCGTGCCCCGCGGCGAGCGCGCATCGCGCGGATGCAGGAGCACGAGGATCTCGGAGGACTCGGCGCGTTCCTCCCGGGGCATCAGGTACAGGGACTCGGTGGCATGCAGCTCGGGCGCCTCGGCCGCCTGCGCGAGGAGGAGGATCTCGTCCGCGCCGCGGCAGCAGCGCACCGTCCAGGGGGTGGGGCCGTCGTCCGCGACGAGCAGGACACAGTCGTTTTCCGCCTCGACCTCGTTCATGCGCATCGCGACCCGCATCGACGCGTCAACGTCATCCGCGGGACGCCGCGCCATGCCGTCGCCCAGTGCGGCGTCGATCGCGGACGCATCGAGCACGCTGACAACGTTACCCTTCGCGCTCCCGCGCTCCGGTTCTTGTTCGCCCTTGGGACGGCCCGGCGGGCTCACGCGCCCCTTCTGGCCCATGTGACCGGCGAGCGATTGCGCGAACGCGGCGACATCGACGCCACGCGACACCGGGACGAGCGCGATCGTCACGGGACGCGCCGCGCGGAAGGTCTCCTCGCGCGAGCGAAGGTGCTCGATGATCTGCCGCGTCATCACCACCGACAGCCGCGGGCTCGTCGCGAGCAGGCGATCGAAGTCGGACTTCAGCAGCCGCACGAGCACGGAATCGCGCACGGTAACCACGGTGGCGCGGCGCGGCTCGCCCGTGATGCCGCTCATCTCGCCCACGATCTGCCCGCGCCCCATCTCGCGCACCGCCCGGGGATGCCCCTCGCCGTCTTTCACGTAGGCGCGCAGGCGCCCGCTCAGCACGAGATACATCGCGTCGCCCGCGTCGCCCTCGTTCATGAGCGCGGTGCCGGCGGGAACGGCGATCCACGCAAGACAGGCGCGAAGCTCGTCGACGGCGGCGGGCTCGACGTCGCCGAGGTAGGTGCGCAGGTGTCGTGCGAGCAGTTCGTCCTGGTGCGGCAGGTGCATGAAAACGAAAAGCCGGCCCTGATGAGGCCGGCAGGCGGTGGGAATCGGATGCCAGCGACTATAGCGCTGTTCGGTTCACGCGTGAAGTGCTCGCGCACCCGGGCGGCATTCCGGTGCGACTGCCGGATGCGACACTGCGACTCCGCCTAGAATGCGAAGACCGCAGCCCGGAAACCCATGAACGCCAATCCAAGACTCGCGCGCATCGCGCGCGACGCGCTGCGCGAACGCGGCCTGTTGTTCGACTTCCCGCACGAGGTCGAGTCGGAAGTGGGCGCGATGCGCGAAGCCGCGAGCGATCCCGCGGCGCGCGACATGCGCGGCCTTCCGTGGGCGTCGATCGACAACGACGACTCGCGCGATCTCGACCAGCTCTCCGTCGCCGCGGAGGCTCGCGCCAGTGAGGACGACGGGGACACGATCTACGTTGCGATCGCGGACGTCGATGCGCTGGTAAGGAAAGGCGGTGCCGTCGACGCGCGTGCGGCCAACAACACGACGTCGATCTACACGGCCGCCGGCAACTTCCCCATGCTCCCGGAGCGCCTGTGCACCGATCTCACGTCGCTCAATCCGGGGACGGACAGACTCGCGATTGTCGTGGAGATGAACGTCGACGCCGCGGGCGCGGTGACGCGCGCGTCCATCTATCGCGCCACGGTGCGCAATCACGCCCAGCTCGCATACGACGGCATTGCCGCCTGGCTCGACGGCGAAGCGGCGGCGCCGCCCGCCCTCGACGCCGTGCCGGGCCTGCCCGCGCAGCTTCGCCGGCAGCACGACATCGCGCAGCGTTTGAAGCGCATGCGCGAGTCGCGGGGTGCGCTCGACTTCGACACGCTGGAGGCGCGGCCGATCATGACGGACCGCACGCTCGCCGACCTTGCCCCCGACGAGTCGAACCATGCGAAGGAGCTGATCGAGGACTTCATGGTCGCCGCCAACGGCGCGATCGCACGCTTTCTCTCGGACAAGGGCTACCTCTACATGCGGCGCGTGCTGCCCATTCCCGAGCGCTGGGATCGCATCCGCATCCTCGCCCGTGCGCACGGCGGACGCCTGCCCGCGGTGCCCGACGCGATTGCGCTCGATGCCTTCCTGCGCGCGCAGCGCGACGCGGCCCCCGACACGTTCCCCGATCTCTCGCTCGCGGTCATCAAGCTCCTGGGATCGGGCGAGTACGCGCTCGACGGCACCGGCCACTTCGCGCTCGCGGTCGAGGCCTACACGCACGCCACCGCGCCCAACCGCCGCTACCCCGATCTCGCCACGCAGCGCGTGCTCAAGGCCGCGCTGGCCAAGACCGCCTCGCCCTACTCGCGCGCGGAGCTCGCGGCGCTGGCCGACCATTGCACGATGCAGCAGAAGGCCGCGGCCAAGGTCGAGCGACGGATCGCCAAGTCGGCGGCGGCGCAGATCCTGTCCTCGCGCATCGGCGCGACCTTCAGTGCCATCGTCACCGGCGCTTCCGAGAAGGGTACGTGGGTGCGCATCCGCCACCCCACGACTGAAGGCCGCGTCGTTCGCGGGGAGCGCGGCCTCGACGTCGGCGACCACGTGACCGTGAAGCTCCTGCGCACCGACATCGATCGCGGCTTCATCGACTTCGCCGCACCGTCCCCCTCGTGAGCCCCATGCAGCGCACGCCCCTCGCCTACAAGAACGAGTCCTTCCTCGACAGCGACGATGCGCGTCCGCTGCGCATCCTCGCGGAGTACCTGCAACCGCTCGAGGTGTTCGAGCGGGAAAGGATCTGCGGCACCGTGGTGTTCTTCGGCTCGGCGCGGCTGGGCCCCGAAGGACCGCTTGGTGCCTACTACGATGCCGCCCGCGAGCTCGCTCGGCTCGTCACGCGATGGTCGCAAACGCTCTCGCAGGACGTGTGCCACTTCGCCGTATGCACCGGCGGCGGCGGCGGGATCATGGAAGCGGCCAATCGCGGCGCGGCCGACGCGGGCGGCAAGTCGATCGGCCTCAACATCGGCCTGCCCGACGAGCAGCGGCCCAACGCCTTCCTCTCGCCGGGGCTCTCGTTCGAGTTCCACTACTTCTTCATGCGCAAGCTGTGGTTCGCGCATCTCGCGCGCGGCCTCGTCGTGTTCCCGGGAGGATTCGGCACGCTCGACGAGCTGATGGAGATGCTCACGCTCATGCAGACGGGCAAGATCGAGCGGCGCGTCCCCATCCTGCTCTACGGGACCGCATACTGGAAGGAGATCGTCGACTTCGACGCTCTGGTGCGGCACGGGATGATCGACGCCGCCGACCTCGAGCTCTTCCGCTACGTCGACGATCCGGCGCAGGCGCTTGCGCTGCTGCAAACGGCGCCGGGCGTGCCCTCGGAGACGCAGGCCCCCGCCATCGCGCACTCGACGCGGCCCGTGGAGACGTGACGCGAACGCCTACATGTTCTTGAACAGCGGCATGAAGGTGAGGCTGACCTGGAGGGTCTCGGGACGGTTCTTGAGCCGCATCGTGCCGCGTCCGTTCTCGTCGCGCACGATGGACGACACCATCCGCAGGTTGACGATCGTTCCGCGGTGAATCTGCCGGAAGTGCGTGGGATCGAGCCTGGCCAGGAGCTCCTGCAGCGACGTGCGCAGCAGCGACTCGCCCTCCGCCGTCATCACCGTGGTGTACTTGCTGTCCGATTTGAAGTAGGCGACATCGTCGACCATGATGAGGCGCGTCTCCTTGCCCGCACTCGCGGTAATCCACGCGAGCGGCGGGGCCGCCGGTTTGGCGGGCGCGTTGGCGGTGAGGTCGCGGATGAGCGCGAGGAGCGCTTCGCCCTGCGCATTCGCGTTGCCGAGGCGCGCGCGCAGGCGTGCCAGCGTTGCCACCAGGCGCTCGCGCGCGATGGGCTTCAGCAGGTAGTCGGCGGCGCCGCGCTCGAAGGCCTGGATCGCGTACTGGTCGTACGCGGTGACGAACACCACCTGCGTGCCGGGGCTCACCTCGGCCGCAGCGGCCGCGACGTCGAGTCCCGTCAGGCCCGGCATGCGGATGTCGAGGAAGGCGACGCCGGGCTTGTGCTCGCCGATCGCTTCCAGCGCCTGCGCGCCGTCGTCGCACGCCGCCACCACCTCGAGGTCGGGCCACTCCTCCCGCAGCATGTCGAGCAGCGCGTCGCGGAAGAGCTGCTCGTCCTCGGCGATCACGCAGGTCACGCGCTTGGTCATGGAGAGGTCATGATTGGTTTGCGAGGCCCTGCCTTGGGCACCGTGACGGTCGCCGCCACGCCCGAGGGAAAATTCGAGGCGATGTCGAACGATGCGTCGGTCCCGTACGCAAGCTTGAGCCTCTCGCGCAGGTTCTTCAAGCCGATGCCGCTGCCGGTCGTCGCGGCGCCGAAGCCAATGCCGTCGTCGGCCACGGTGATGGCGACACCGTCGCCCTTGTCCGCCGCCATGATCCAGATGGTGCCCCCGCCGCTCTTGGGTTCGAGGCCGTGCTTGATCGCGTTCTCGACGAGCGTCTGCAGCATCATGCTCGGGAACGGCACCGCCTTCAGCGTATCGGGCACGCCGATCTCGGTGCGCAATCGGGTACCCATCCGGATCTGCATGATCTCGAGGTACGCGCACACGCGGTCCACCTCCTCGCCCAGCATGGTGATCGCGTCGTCGAGCCGGGGCAGCGAGTGGCGCAGGTACAGGATCAGGTTGTCGATGATGCGCTCGGCACCGTCGGGGTCGCCCCGGATCAGGTACTTGGCGCTTCCGAGCGTGTTGTAGAGAAAATGCGGCTCCACCTGCGCGTGCAGGAGCGCGAGCCGCGCGACCGCGAGCTCCTTCTCGGTCGCGGTCTCCTGGGTGGCAGCCTGCTCCCCGCGGCGCGCCTCGGAGATGCGGCGGGATATCGCGCGGCTGATGGCCTCGGCGTTCTCGAGATTGGTGCCGTTGTCGACCGTGAACCAGTCGCGCCACACGCCGCCCTCCGGCTCGCTGACGAGCGTCACGGTGCTGGTCTCGCCGCGGGGCGCGACCGTCGCGAAGATCCGGTTGTGCGGAACCCCGAACCAGCCGAGCATGCTCTGCAGGAGCGGTACGGCGGTCGATGGATACTGGCGCAGGACCTTGGCGCTCACCTGCAGCGTGGCGCGCGCGCTCTGCACGTCCTGCACGCCCGGCGCCTCGCGGATGGCGGCATCGACGATGTCGAACGCGTGTTCCGCGCTCACCGGCATCTCGATCTGCCGCCGCTGCCGGTTGGCGAGCGCGGCCCCGTTGACCGTCCCGTGCACGAGATTCACGCGCCGCACGTGCACGACGGCGGAGGTCACGACGAAGATCATGAGCACGAGCCAGAGCATGAAGATCCCGCTCCTCGTCCGGGGGAATGTGTTGGACGCGACGATGAGCATCGCGATCAGCACGAACATCCAGGCGAAGACGACCTTGGCGTAGAAGTAGAGTCGGCTCATGGGTGGCAAGGATACGGATGCGGGCCGGCCGCGGCGAGCGGTCCCCGACGAATCGAGGGTGGAAGCGACGAATCGGGGCCGGCCGCGCCTACAATGCCGGCATGCGTC
>CAZIZD010000013.1:18406-23573 GCA_964543615.1 uncultured Alcaligenaceae bacterium
CGCGATGGTCCTTGCAGCGTTCGTCGTGTCCGCCCATGCGGCAGCGCAGGGCGATCCTGGATTGCGGATCGTGAGCGGCCCGCCGGACGCGCTCGCCATCGCCGCGGCCGGCGATGTCGTCAAGGCCATCGGCAGCGACGGGGCGCTCGGCGCGATGGTCGCCAACCGCCCGGGGCAGTGCGCGTCGCCGCGCGGCGTCGCGATCCATCCCGGCGGCCAGTTCCTGCTGCTCACGGGGGACGCGGGCGTGACGGGCGCCGTGTGCGTGTTCGCCATCGACGCCACGGCGCGCACGCTCGAGCTCGTGCAGGGCTCACCTGTCGCCGCGGGACGCGGCACGCGCGCCGTGGCGGCAGACCCCGGCGGCCGCTTCGTCTACGCCACCAACGCGATCGACGGATCGATCTCCGGATACGCCATTAACGCCGCCACCGGCGAATTGCGCGCGCTCGCCGGCTCGGCCTTCGCGTCGACCGACACCGGAACCACCTCGATCGCCATCGATCCCCTCGGCCGCTTCCTCTACGCGAGCAACGACAACGCGGGCTTCGGAACGATCTCCGGCTTCGCGATCGACCGCGACAATGGCGGCCTCACCCACGTGCCCAAGTCGCCGCTGCCCGTGGCAGGGGTGCCGGGACCGCTCGCGATCGATCCCCGCGGGCGCTTCCTGTACGCGGGGGGCGCGGCGGGAACGGCGTTCGGCATCGATCCGGCGACGGGCCAGTTGACGCCCATCGCGGCGTTCGCGCCATCGTCGCAGGGACTCGCGATGGATCCGGCGGGCCGCCATCTCTTCGCGACCTATCCCGGCAACCGCGTGGTGTCGTATGCCATCGGGACCTCGGGCGCGCTCACCGAAACCGGCAGTGCCGCGACCGGCGCCAACCCGCGCGGTGTCGCGGTCGCGCGTGACGGCCGCTTTCTCTACGTCGTCAACCAGGGCGACGGCACGATCTCCCGCTTTCGGATCGACGACGGCAAGCCGGTCGCGATCGATGCGAGCGCGGCCGCCGGTGCCGCCGACGTGGCCGCGTTCGGCGTACTCGCACCCGCCACGTCGTCGCCTCCCGGCGTACCTTTCGTGCGCAGGGTCGAGGCGATCGGCGGCCGCCTGCCGCTCACGTGGAGCGTTGCGCAAGGGGCCCTGCCCACCGGACTGCAACTCGACGCGCAGACGGGACTCCTGTCCGGCACGCCGCCGGGCGAAGGCGACTTTGCCTTCACCGCGCGGGTCGTCGACGCATTCGGCGGCTTCGCGTCGCGCAGCTTCACCTTCACGACGCGAACCGCAACGAGCGCCACCGTGGTCGAGTACCACAACGCCGCACTCGACCACTACTTCATCACGTGGGTCGCGGCCGAGATCGCGCAACTCGACCAGGGAACGACCATCCAGGGCTGGAAGCGCACGGGCAAGTCGTTTGCCACGCTCACATCGGCGCGTGGCGACACTTCACCGATCTGCCGCTTCTACATTCCGCCTGCGCTCGGCAACTCGCACTTCTTCGGCCGCGGGACCGGCGAATGCAATGCCACCGCAGCGTCCAACCCGACGTTCGTGCTCGAGGACCCTGCGTTCATGCACATGGCGCTTCCGTCCGCGGGCACGTGCCCGGCCGGCACGACGCCGGTGTACCGCGTATTCAGCAACCGTCCCGATGCCAACCATCGCTACATGACCGAACGTGCAGTGCGCGACCAGATGGTTGCGCAAGGATGGCTCGCGGAGGGCGACGGCCCCGATCTCGTGGTGATGTGCGCGCCCTGAGGATTCGGGAGGGCGACGCCGGCTCCGTGACGCTCAGCGCCACCACGCGACGTCGGCATGCCGCACGACGTCGTCGAGCGCGGGCTCGGCCGCAATGCGCACGTGCGCGAGGTAGCCGATCCACCCCGCGCCGAACGCCAACGCCATCGCATGCCCGACCGCGGGGGCGTCGTGGCGATGCGCCTCGATCCATTGCGAGATCGCATCCATGAGCGCCGCATGGCGCGCACCGGAGCCGTGCGCGACGTCGAGCGGCGCAAGCGACGCGAGGAGGCTTGGGTCCTTCGCGCGTCGCGGGTCGTCGAGGCGGCCGGCGAGATCGTCGAAGGCCGCGCCAACGAGCACAATCGCCTGCTCGAAGGGATCGTTGGCCGCGCCCGCATGCGCCACGGCCAATCCCGAGCGCTGGATCGCCACCACCGCCTCCCCTGCTCCCCGCACCACGAGCGGAACGCGCGCGAGCCACGCCCACTCCTCGAGAGGCACGCGCTTGGCGCCGCGTTCGCCGATGAACGACGCGAACGCCTCGTCGGCGCGATGGCGCGCCTCGATCGCGGCCGTGCGCAGTGCCTCCACGCTGCGTGGATCCGCATGCTCGACGAGCGCCGCGAGCGCCCCATGGGCGAATCGCGCGGCGCAGCGCACGTGTTCGGCGATCTCCGCGCGCAACGCGGCGCTCGCGCCCTTCGGCCACATGATGAGCGAGGCGACCAACGCAACGAGCGCGCCCACGAAGACCGCTTCCACGCGCGCGACGCCCACTTGCCAGCCGTCGGGCGCCATCAGGTTGAAGAGCTCGACGACCAGCAGCGCGAACATCGCCTGCCCGGCGCCGAAGGAGATCGCGGCCGGGGCGTACGCGGCGAGGAACACCGCGAACGGCAGCGTAAGCCACAGCCACACCGGATGAGGGCCGAGCACGAGGATCGCGACGGTCGCGAGCACGAAGCCCGCGAACGTTCCCGCGATGGCGGATACCACGGTCGCACCCGTGGTCGCGACGTTGGAGCGGAGCACTGAGAGCGTGGCGAGCACCACCCAGAATGCGTGCCCGATGTCGATCGCCTTCGCGACCAGCACGGATAGCGCAAGCGCGAGTCCCGCGCGCAGGCTGTTGTGCAGCCACACCGATCGCAGCGCCATGTGCGGACGCAGCGTCTCGCGCACGCGCGACCATGTACCCTGCGGCTCGGCGGGCTCGACGAGCGCGAAGTCGTCCTCCACGCGCATGCGATGCCCGCCGATCACGAGGGCATCGACCGCCATCGCGAGCGTGATGTACGAGAGCACGCGAATCGGAAACACGGCCGCGAAGGCGGCGACGACTTCGGCGGCCCCTTTGCCGCGATCGAGCGCCGCGCGGGCCGCGGCGTCGATGCGCACGCGATGCGCGTGGCGCGCCGCGACCAGCGCCGCGACGCCCGCTTCGGTATTGCAGGGCCTGTCGGCCGCGTAAGCGGCCATCGCGCCGGCGACGGCTTCGAGGCTCGCGGCTACCGCCTGCGCGAGATCCCGATCGTCCCGCCCGAGGGTGCCCGACGTAAGCACGTGCGCGAAGCGCGATGCCTGCGCGAGACTGTCGACGAGCCCGAGCAACGCGCGCTGGTGCTCGGGCGGTCCGATCGGCCTGAATCCCAGCGCACGCTGGATCTCGCGCACCCTGGTCACCGCCGCATGGGCGCCGTCCAGCTCGCGCGACGCGTCCGATCCGTGTCCCCCTTTGCACACGAGCGCGGCAAGCGCTAGGCATGCCTCGCCAAGGCTCGTGTAAAGGTCGCGCCGCTCGTGACGCGGCCACAGCAGCGAGGAGGCAAGCGCGGAGCATGCCATCGCGACGAGCCATCCGGCGACGCGCGAGTCGATCGCATCGTTGCCCGCGGGCACCATCACCGCGACCACGAATGCGAGCACGGCCGCGTTGTTGCCTAGCGCCACCTGCCCGCCGAGCGCCATCAGGAACTGCACCCCGAAGCCGATCGCGAGCATCACCAGCACCGCGGGCCAGAGCGTGTTCGACAGCGCCGTGCCGAGTGCCACGAACAGCGCGCCCACCACGGCGAGCCCCACGTGCGCGAGGAGGCGCGAGCGCGCGGGCCCCATGAAGTCGGCCATCGCGAGGGCAGCGAAGGACCCGAAGGCCGCGACAAGCGCGAACTGCGAATCGTGCAGGACGTGCAGCGCGACCCACAAGAGCGGCGGCAGGACGAGCGCAACGCGGACCGCGCGATGCAGGATCGCGCGGCCGGGGTCCGTGACCATCACGTCACGGCGCGGCGCACCCCGCGACGCACTTGCCGGCGCCGTCGAACTCGAGCGTTTTGCCCGACAGCGCGAGATGGACCGGCCGGCCCTTCACCCGGGCGAGGAAGTCCGCGGTGTGAGTGCCGCTCTTCACCTTGCCGCCGCTCGTGGCGCCTTCGTTCACGTGCGACAGGAGCACGCTCGCGGGCTGCACGAGATCGTTCACGATGTGTGCGGCAGCCAGCGCGTTGAGCGCGCTGTAGCCCAGGTTGATCTCCATGAAGTTGACCTTGTGGAAGTCGTTCATCGTGGTCTTCATCTCGGCAAACATCCCGGTGTCCCCGGTGAGGTACGCCGTGAGCCCGTTCGAGAACCGGATGACGTAGCCGCCGGGCTGTCCGAGCTGCAGGCTCGCGTTGTCGGGTTCGAGGACGCGGCGTGCGTCCTCGGACAGGAGCGAGCGCGCCACGGTGCTGTCGTGCGAGGCCGGGACGAGCGTGATCTCCACCGTCTTGCCTTCGCCGAGCTTCACGATGCGCGCGCCACCCAGGTTGACGCCGGCCGCGCACGCGGTCGCGAAGGGCGCCTTCATGACATCGTCGGTCTGGGGACAATTCGGCGTGGGCTTCTTGTTGATGGCCTCTATCTTCTTTCCTAGGAAGGCCGCCATCGGGTTCACAACGACGAGCGCCGCGTTCTTGGCGGCGGCAATCTCGCCCGACGTCGAGACGGGCGCCGCGGAGACGAGCTCCGGGTTGTCGCACGTGCCCGCGCCCTGTGCCTTGAGCTTCATGTCGCCGATGTGGTCGCCGTGCGCATGGCTCACCAGCACGACGTGGATGGTGCCGAGACGCGGGTCGTCGCCGCCCTGCACCGACTGGCCCGCATCGTAGAGGATGCGCAAGCCCGACGGGTCCTCGAAGATGGTCGCGCGATCGCGCGAGCACAGCTCGCCGGCATGCGTGCCTAGCGGCGTAACCTTGACGTTCTGCGCGAACGCGGCGGCGCTCGTCGCGAGCGCGAGAAACACGAAGAGCAGGCGCATGGGACCTCCGTGGGATGGGAGGTCGGATGGTATCAGCGCGCGGGCGCGCCGGCGTCGGCTCTTCCGTGGCAGCGGTTGTCGATCGATCGCACCTGCCGCGCCATCGTGTA
>CAZIZD010000014.1:0-23350 GCA_964543615.1 uncultured Alcaligenaceae bacterium
CCTGCGCCTTGACCTGCTGCACCTGCTCGACCATCGGCGCCGGCAACGCCCACAGGCGCGCGCCCGCGCGCACCAGCACCGCCTGCGCGATGGCGAGCGTCAGCGGAAGCGTCAGCACGAACTTCGTGCCCTTGCCCGCGGTGGAGGCCACCTCGACGCGGCCGCCGAGCGCGCCGATTTCGCTGCGCACCACGTCCATCCCGATGCCGCGTCCGGAAATCTGCGTGACTTTCGACGCCGTGGTGAATCCGGGCGCGAACAGATGCTCCACGAGCTGCGCTTCCGTCGGCGACGCATCCGAGGCGACGAGCCCCAGCGAGCGCGCACGCTCTTCCACCCGCTTGAAGTTGATGCCGCCGCCGTCGTCGGCGATCTCGATCACGATTTCGTTGCCCACCTGGCGCACCGTGAGCGCGATCTCGCCGGTCTCGGACTTGCCCGCGGCGCGGCGGACCTCCGCGGATTCGATGCCGTGATCGAGCGCATTGCGCAGGAGATGCTCGAGCGGTCCCACCAGCTTTTCCAGCACCGAGCGGTCGAGCTCGACCTGGGCGCCGTGGATCTCGAGGTTGGCGCGCTTGTCGAGCTCGCGCACCGTCGCCCGCATGATGCGATACAGACGCTCGGACAGGCTGCTGAAGGGCACGGTGCGTATGGAGAACAGGCGCTGCTGCACGTCACGCGACAGCCGCGCCTGCGCGAGCAGCGCTGCATCGGCATCGTCCAGGTTCTTGAGCAGCGCCTGCTGCACCGTCGACACGTCGTTGATGCCTTCGGCGAGCGAGCGCGTCAGCTCCTGGAATCGCGTGTAGCGGTCGAACTCGAGAGGATCGAAATCGCCGCGATCGGGCAGGAGATTGTTCTGCGACTGGATCTGCGATTCCGCCTGGATCTCGATCTCGCGCATCTGCGAGCGCAGGCGGATTACGCTGCTCGTCAGCTCGAGGAGGTTGGCCTTCAGCGCGCGCAGTTCGCCTTCGACGCGGGCGCGGGCGATGGCCACCTCGCCCGCCTCGTTGACGAGGCGGTCGATCGTATCGGCACGCACGCGAAGCTGCGCGCGCGGGCCGGCCTCGAGCTCGGGCACCGCCTCCGCGCGCTGCGCGGGCGGAGGCGGAGGCGAGGACTGCGGAACCGGCATCTGCGGCGTGAGCGGGACCACGACGGGCCTCTCGGCCACGGGCGGCGCAGGGACAGGCGCAGGAGCCGCGACCTCCGGCTCGGATGCATGCATGTCCGCGACCTCGAGCGCCGGCGCGGGCTCGGCCGCGGCCGCGGCCGTGCGCTCCGCCTCGCGCGCGGCGACCCAGGGCAGGACGGTGTCGAACTCGCCGCGGCGCAGCGCATCGAGCACGAATGCGATGTGGTCCAGGTCCTCGTCGAGCGCGTCGAAGAGCTGCGGCGATGCCGCGATGTCGCCTTCCTCGAGGCGCGACTCCATGAGGTGCGCGAGCTGGCCGAGGCGCATCGCGCCCGCCATGCGCGCGCTGCCCTTGAACGTGTGCAGCGTGCGCCGCAGTCCCGCGACGATCGACGTGTCCCCCGGGGCGCGGCGCCAAGCGCGCAATTCCTCGCCCGTCTGCGGGAAGAGCTCCGCCGCCTCGTCGAGGAAGATCGAGAGCACCTGGGGATCGACGTCGTCGCGAATGCCGGCGAGCGGGTCGTCCTTCTCGGCGGGCAGCACGACGTCGATCGGCGCCTCGGCCGCAGGCCAGGCGTGAAGCGACCCGGCGGCAGGCGCAGCGATGTCCGGCGGCGTGTCGATCGATGGCGCCGCGACGGCAACCGGCGCGGCTTCGAGAACGGGTGCCGGCGCGGGCGCAGGCTGGTCCTCGTCGAGGAGCGCGGTCTCCATCGCAACCGCTTCCGCATCGGCCGCGGCATCGGCGGCGTCGGCGCGAATCTCGTCGAGCTCGCGCTGGGCGGCCTTCGACTCATCGATCTCGCTGGCGAGGAACGCGCGACGCTCCTTCACCGAGGCGACCAATGCGTGCAACGCGGCGATCGCGCGCGCGAGAACCGGGTACGCGGGCGCGGGCAAGGGCGGCCCACGCAGCTCGAGCGCGATGAGCGCCTGTTCGAGCGAGTTCGCCACCGAGGCCGTGACGCCGAAGCCTCCCGTCCGGTGGATGCCCCGCAGCGTGTGGCTCGCGCGAACCATCTCGGGGCGCGGCGTGGCCTGCGGATCGAACTGCAGGATCGAGAGTTCGTGATCGAGGGTGGCGAGGTGCTGGTCGGCTTCGTCGACCAGGATGGACCACAGCGAACGCGAGAGCGTGACATCGCCGATCGTGATCTCGTCGGACTCGGCCACTTCGGGGACGACGTCGTGAACGTCGTCGGCCACGACTGCGCCCGCCTCGGGCGCTTCGATGTGGATGGCGTCGTCGCCAGTCACCGCTGGCGGTGGCGTGTCGCTCACGAGCGTGAGGGTCGGCGCAGCATGCGGCACGTCGATCGTCGGGACTTCGACGACGTCGATGGTCTCGTTGAACGCATGCTCGCCGTGCTCGACGACCACCGCTTCGGGTTCCGAACCACCAAAGCCCAGTTCCGGCAGCTCGATGAGCTCGAGCCCCGGCGCCGCCGGTGGCTGCGGCGCGGGCGAACTAGGGCGGGGTTCGGGCTCCCGGGATGCGCCCGGCGCGTCCGATGCGTGCGCCGCGGCCGGCGCAGGCGTGCGCGGGAGCTCGATGACGTTGGAGGGCGGCGGCACCGGCGCGCCGCCGGGAAGCTCGCGCGTGACCGCCGCAATCGCCGCGTTCAACGACCGCGCATCGGCGGTGACGCGGCCTTCGTCACGCAGCGCATCGACCCAGTGACGGAAGCTGTCGTGCGCCACGTCGATCATCGACTGGACCGCCCCCGTGACGGGACGCTCCTCCTCGATCAGGCGGTTGAAGATCTTCTCGACCTCGTAGGCGTGCTCGCCGAGCTCGGTGAGTCCGACCATGCGGCCGCTGCCCTTCAGCGTGTGGAAGCCGCGGCGCACCGTGCGCAGCGCCTCGCGGTCACCGGGATTGTCCTTCAGCAGCTTGTGGTTGCGCACGACCTCGTCGAGCACTTCGGAAGCCTCGAGAAGATAGATCTCGAGCAGTTCCTGGTCGAATGCGCCGCCGTCGGTGGCCAGCAGGCGTTGCGTTTCCTCGGAGATCTCCGGTGCAGGCGCAGAGGTGTCGGCGATCGCGTCCACCGCGGCCGCGAGGCGTGCGGCATCGCCCGCCTCGAGCTCGGCTTGCACCGCTTCCACCTGCGCGATGAGATCGGCGTCGCCAATGAGCTCGGCGTCGTCGCGCAGGCTCACGAGCTTCTTCTTGAGCTCGTCGCGCGCGGCGGCGTCACTCGGTGCGCGGTGCACCTCTTCGACGAGTTGCGGCAGCGCCGCGCGGAGCTCGGCCACCGCCGACTCGACCGAGTCGCGCTCCTGCGCAACGGGCGGCGGCGCCTCGCCCAGGCGCTTCGCGATGAGCGGAGCGATCAGGCGGTCGCGGTCCGGCCGTTGCTGCTCGACCGCTTCGACGTAGAACCCGAGGCCGGACAACGACTCGGCGAGGAGCTCCAGGTCCTCGCCGCTGACGGCCGCATCGGGATCGGCGTATTGCGCGATCTGCTGCTCGCAAAGCTCGAGCAGGCGGTCGGCTTCGGCGAGACCGAGGATGCGCAGCGCACCGCGGATCTGCGCGCTGTCCTTGCCGAGGCTTGCGAGGTCGGCGCGCTTCGCGTTGTCGCGGAAGAACGCGTCGAGCACCTGCTCCATGTGGCGAAGGTTGACCTGGATCTCGCGGCTGACCTGCGCGAGCAGCACGCGCTCCTGCGCGCGCTTGCTCATCTCGTCGAGCATCGGCGCGCCGGACGTGGGCGCCGCGCGGCCGGCGCGCACGGCGTCGAATCGGGCGAGCATCGCGTCGACCTGGCGCGGGAAATCGGGCGAGAGGTTCGAGTAGTTCTCGAACGCGCTCTCGGCGAGCAGCAGCGCGGTCGCGTACTCCATCGCGACGGGCTCGGACACACCGGAGCCCGGCATCTTGTCGAGGCGCTCGACCAGCGCAGCGGTGAGCTTCATCAGTGCGCCGTTGTGGATCTCGGCCGCCTTGGCGTGCACCGAGGCGAGCGTCTGCTTGAGCTTGGGCAGATTCTCGGCGCGGCCCGATGCGGCCTTGAGCCACGCGTCCTTGGCGCCGGCGAGCTGCTCGCGCGCTTCGCGCAGGATGGGCTGCAGGCGCACGACGTCGGCGGAGAGCACCTCGGCCGATGGGATGAGGCCCGACAGCTTGAACGAGCGCTGCACGGCCTGCACCTGCGGTCCGACGGGCGCCGCGATCGCGACGAAGTACAGCACTTCGCGCCGCAGGCGGTCGGCTACCTTGGCGCTGCCTTCGGCGACGCGACGAATCTGCAGGTCGACGCGCGCGGCGAGCTGCTTCACGCCGAATCCCGCGTCGAGACCGCGCTCCACCAGCGCCTCGAACATCGCGCCGACGGTCCACCAGAACGCGCGCAGGCTGCCCTGCGTCGTGATGTCCTCGATGCCCGCGATCGCGTCGCGCATGGTGACGGCACCGGCCTCGTCCCCGCGCAGCCACGCGAGGAGGCCCCGCTGGTAGAGACGGCGCTGCTTGACGAGGTATGAAGGAAGCCGGTTGGGCGCGATGACCTCGCGCTGCGAGATGCGCGGCGCGCGAGGGCTAAGGTCGGGATAGAACAGATCGGTCGGGGCCGCTGCCTTGACGCCGCGCGCCGCCTGCATCGACTCGTATTCGGGATAGAGCTTGAGGGGGACCGGCGTGGCGCCGTTCACGAGCTCGTCGAGGAAGATCTTGAGCTTGCGGCACGCGCGGTCGACCACATCGCATCCGCTCGCGGCCTCTGCGGGATCGACGGTTTCAAGACGCGCGAGCTGCCGCTCGATCTCGTCGGTGAACGCGACGACCGCGTCGAGACCGACCATCTGGATGGCGCCCGCGGCCTGGTGCGCGTGCATCCGGGCGTGCTTGAGCGGCGTCGGATCGGCCGGGTTGCCCTTGAACTGCGCGAGGGACTCGAGGCTGCGCGAGAGCGCCTGGTCGATCTCGCCCTGCACCCATGAGAGCGGACCTAGATCGAAATCGGAGAGAGAGTCGTTAGCCATGCGATCAGCTCAGCAAGTTCTGCGCCCGCGATTGACCCCGGTGCCGAAGGGCTAGACCTTGAAACCGGCCACGGACGAACGCAGCTCGGCGGCCAGCTTCGTCAGCTGTCCGATCGACACGTTCGTCTGCTTCGTGCCCTCCGTCGTTTCCTCGGTGATCTTGAGGATGCCCTGCATGCCGCGCGTCACGTCGGTCACCGAGGTCGACTGCATCTGCGTCTGCGCCGAGATCCGCGAGATGAGGTCCGCGAGATCGCGCGACACCTTCTGGATCTCGGTCAGCGCCTGTCCCGCGGCGTCGGAGAGCTTGGTTCCTTCCACCACGCCGACCGTCGACTTCTCCATGGCGGCCACCGCATCCTGGGTGTCCGCCTGAATGGTCTTCACGATCGCCTCGATCTGCTTGGTCGCCTCGCCCGAGCGTTCCGCGAGGCGCTGCACTTCTTCCGCCACCACCGTGAAGCCGCGCCCTGCTTCACCGGCGGACGCCGCCTGGATCGCAGCGTTCAACGCGAGCACGTTCGTCTGTTCGGTAATGTCGGAGATGAGCTCCACGATCTCGCCGATCTCCATCGACGACTCACCGAGGCGCTTGATGCGCTTGGACGTGTCCTGGATCTGGGTGCGGATTTCGTTCATGCCGGCGATCTGGTTCTGCACCACCTGGCCGCCCTTCTCGGCGGCCGCGAGCGACTGTTGGGCGACTCGTGCCGACTGGTTGGCGGTCTGCGACACCTCGTTGATGGACTGCGCCATCTGCAGCACGGAAGCCGACGCCTGCTGGATCTCGCGGTTCTGCCTCTGCGACGCTTCGTAGAGCCGGTTCGAGATGGCCTGCGTCTCCTGCGTGGCCTTGGTCACCTGGTCGGTCGCGGAGTTGATGCCGCGCACCAGCGTGCGCAGCTCTTCGATGGTGAAGTTGATGGAGTCGGCAATCGCGCCCGTCACGTCCTCGGTCACCGAGGCCTGCACCGTGAGGTCGCCGTCGGCCAGGTTGCCCATCTCGTTCAGCAGCCGGAGAATGGCCTCCTGGTTACGCTTGTTCTCGCCTTCGCTCTCGCTCGCGCGCATCCGCGCGTCGTCGAGGAAGACCTTGCCGAGCAGCACCAGCATGAGGAGGGCGAGGAGCGCGAAGCCGATCGCGAATCCCAGCGTCCACTTGCGGATGGGGCTCTCGTCGTAGTGGTTGGCGAGCTTGGTGGTGTCGTTGAGCAGCGGCTCCGACTCGGCGTTGATGCTGCGCGCGGCCTGCTTGGCGACCACGAGCTTCGGCATGTTCGCGAGGATCGCGCTGGTGCCCGCCTCGTATTGGGTGAATCGCTTCTGGAGCTCGCCCAGGGTCGAGCGCGCCTCCTCGCTGCGAACGGCACCGAGTCGCAGCGAGTCGCTGCCCTTCAGGAGCCCGTTCAGTATGTCCTTGAACGTTCCGCTGTCCTTGCCGAGCAGGAAGGCCACCTCGGGATCGATTTCCTCCGACGACGCGAGCGCATTGGCGTTCTTCGCGATCCGCTGCGAGAGCACCGCGAGCTGGTTCGCGAAGTCGATCTCGCGCAGGCTGCCGCCCCCTTGCGCGATCTGCGCGGACGCCTGCTGCGCGAGGTCGAGCAGGGCGTTGTTGCCGGTATTGAGCGCTTCCAGTCCCTTGGCGAGCGAGGTGAGGCTCGCCTGGTTCTCGAGCAGCCGGCCGGCCGCCGTGTCGACGCGCTCCCAGCGCGCCTTGACGTCCGTGAGGAGCTTCACGGTCGTCTCGTCCTGCGCCGTGTCGAGCGTGACGCCGCGCGTGAGCCCGCCCTTGAGGAGCGCGTCGAGATCGGTCTTGAACCGCTCGCGGCTGTCCTTGACGGAGGCGAACGCGCCGGCCTGGCCCTGCGACGCGAGCGCGCTGCCCCGCGCGAGACGCTGCGAGAGCATCTGCATTTCCGTCGCCGTGGCGGCGGCCGCCGCGCCCTGCGACGACTGCCGCGTATCGAGGAACACCATGAGGGCCGCGAACAGGAGGAACGTGACCATCAGGATGCCGAGGGTCTGGAACTGCTTGACCACCGGAAGGTTGCCGATCAGCGGCAGCTTGCGCGGCGTCGCCATGTTGGCGGTGGCCGTGCGCAGCTGCTCCATGATCGAGACCGACGCGAGCGGGTCGTAACCCGCCTGCACCGTCTGGGCCATCTTGACCTGGGTCGTCGGCATGTCAAGGTCGACGTCGGCGCCCGAGGTCTTGGCCTTGTCGCCGCCGAACAGGTTCCCGAATTTGAGCGCCATCTGTCTTGTCTCCCGTGCCGCGCCGTCCCGGATGGACCGCGGCCCGCTTCTTAAAGTCCGACCGTGAGAAACGCCGGGTCCTTGGCGAGGACCGCGAGGTCGATCTCCTGCCAGGCGTTACCGTCGCCATCCATCCAGCGCTGCGCGTACCACGCGGGTGCGTTCTGCGGAGGCGCGGCCGGCGCGAGCTCCGCCACGTTGCGCAGGCCGAGCACGCGCGTCACGACGAGCCCCGCGTTGATCTCGCCGGCGCGCGCGCCGAACAGCACGAGGCGCGCGTGTCCCGGCGCCGCGGGCTCCGGCTCGCGTCCCAGGTAGCGCGCGAAATCGACGACGCCGTAGAGGTTGCCGCGGATGTTCGCCACCCCGAGGTACCAGGGCTTGGTCAGCGGCACCGGCACCACGTCGGGCATCGCCACCACTTCGCCCGCGTCGGCGAGGCGCATGAGCCAGCGTTCACCCCCGCATGCGAGCCCGAGCCGCGACGATTCGACCTGCGCGGCCGTCTTGGTCGCAAGGCGAGACGCGAGCTCCTGCTGGAAGGAGCGCAGATCGAGTTTTGCGGCCCTGGCCATGTCGCGCCTATCCCTCGAGGCCGGGCGCGGGCCCGGCGGGACGCCCGTGCCGGACCGAGATCCGGCCCGCGAGCAGACGAAGGCGGTTGCGCGGGTTCATCGTCAGCCGATCGCCGCGATCTTCTCGAGGAGCTCGTCGCGATTGACGGGCTTCACGATGTAGTCGCGCGCACCCTGGCGCATGCCCCAGATCTTGTCGGTCTCCTGGCTCTTCGACGTGCACAGGATGATGGGAATGGCGCGGGTATCCGGATCGCGGCTGATTGCGCGCGTGGCCTGGAAGCCGTTGAGACCCGGCATGACCACATCCATGAGGATGAGGTCCGGACGCAGGGACTTCGCCTTCTGGATGGCGTCCTCGCCGTTGTCGCTCGCCATCACCTCGTACCCCGACTTGGTGAGCAGGTCGTTCAGGACGTGACGCTCGGTTGGCGAGTCGTCGACGATCAGTATCTTGCGAATGGCCATGGTCCCGCCCTCTTGTTTCGACCCCAAGTGTCGCGGCGCGGCTTGCGCCCGCATTTCTTCGAGGCTCACTCTGCTCACGCCGTGACCTCTTTGTTCGCCGGACCGCGCCGATCATGCACTCGGCCTCCCTGGTCCGTCATGTCGTGTTGAAGCATCGTTCTGCCCGCCTCGCTTCACGCCGCTGCACGGTTCACGTGCGCCGCGACGGCCTTGAGCAGGCTCTCCTTCGTGAACGGCTTCGTCAAATACTGATCCGATCCCACCATCCGGCCGCGAGCGCGATCGAAAAGGCCGTCCTTGGAGGACAGCATGATCACCGGCGTGGCGTGGAACTTCTGGTTCTTCTTGATGAGCGCGCACGTCTGGTACCCGTCGAGGCGCGGCATCATGATGTCCACGAACACGAGGTCCGGCTGATGATCGGTGATCTTGGCCAAGGCGTCGAAGCCGTCCTCCGCGAGGATGACGGTACACCCCGCCTGCAGGAGGAAAATCTCCGCGCTGCGGCGAATCGTGTTCGAGTCGTCGATCACCATGACCTTGACGCCCTGGAGGGTCTGGTCGGCCACTAGCTCACTCCCAACAGTTGCGCGGCGCGATGCCGCGCCCGCACTTGTCGTGTTCAAGTCTGCCACGGTCCAAGCTAATTGCCTAGAGCATAAAGCTTGCCGGAATCGGCGCCAGAGCGCGAAAACACGAAAAAGCCAACACTCCGGCAAATTTCATGCGCGGGAAGTGCCGCCGAGCGGCAATCCGTGCCGTGGGCGGGCCGCCGCCGAGGGCTACCGGCCAAGGAACATCCGGTAAGCCGGGTTCGCCGATTCGTCCACGTAGGTGTAGCCGAGCCGGTCGAGAAAACGTCTGAATTCGCCGGCCGCCTTGGGCGGGACCTGCATTCCGACCAGCACGCGCCCGTAATCCGCACCGTGGTTGCGGTAATGGAAGAGGCTGATGTTCCATCCGGCGCTCATGCTGTCGAGGAAGCGCATGAGCGCGCCCGGCCGCTCGGGGAACTCGAAGCGGTACAGGATCTCGTTCTCGGCCGCGGGCGCATGTCCGCCGACCAGGTGGCGCACGTGCAGCTTCGCCATCTCGTTGTCGGAGAGGTCGTAGGCTTCAATCCCGTGCTTGCGCAGGGTGGCGAGCAGTTCCTCGCGCGCCTTGCGGCCCGCGGTTTCCACGCCCACGAACAGGTGCGCGACCCTGGCGTCGGCGTAGCGATAGTTGAACTCGGTGACGTTGCGATTGCCGAGCAGAGCGCAGAACTCGCGGAAGCTCCCGGGCCGCTCGGGGATCGTCACCGCAAAGATCGCCTCGCGCTCCTCGCCCAGCTCCGCACGTTCGGCGACGAAGCGGAGCCGGTCGAAGTTCATGTTGGCGCCGCAGGCGATGGCCACGAACGTGCGGTCCTGCGCGCGGTGCCTGGCACTCCACGCCTTGATGCCCGCGATCGCCAGCGCTCCCGCGGGCTCGAGGATGCTGCGCGTGTCCTCGAACACGTCCTTGATCGCCGCACAGGTCGCGTCGGTGTCGACGGTGATGATCTCGTCGACGTACTCGCGCACGAGGCGGAACGTCTCGCGCCCGACCTGCTTCACCGCCACACCGTCGGCGAAAAGACCCACGTGCGACAGCGTCACGCGCCTGCCAGCCGCGACCGAGCGCGCCATCGCGTCGGAGTCGACCGGCTGCACGCCGATCACCTTGACGTCGGGACGCACGCGCTTGATGTAAGCCGCGATGCCCGAGATGAGGCCGCCTCCGCCGATCGCCACGAAGATCGCGTCCAGCGGCCCCTGGCACTGGCGCAGGATCTCCATGCCGATGGTGCCCTGGCCCGCGATGACGTCCGGGTCGTCGTAGGGATGCACGAACGTCGCACCGCCCGCCTTCTGCAGGCGCTGCGCCTCTTCGTACGCGTCGGAGTAAGAGTCGCCATGCAGCACCACCGTGGCACCGCGCGCCTCGACCGCCGCGATCTTGATATGCGGCGTGGTCACCGGCATGACGATGGTCGCCTGGCATCCGAGGCGCTGCGCCGCGAGTGCGACGCCCTGGGCGTGATTGCCGGCCGACGCCGCGATCACGCCGCGCGCGCGCTCGGCCGCCGTGAGATGCGCCATCTTGTTGTACGCGCCGCGCAGCTTGAACGAGAACACCGGCTGCTGGTCCTCGCGCTTCAGGAGCACGCGATTGCCCAGGCGGCGCGACAGCGTCACCGCTTCCTCGAGCGGCGTCTCGATCGCGACGTCGTACACCTTCGCGGTCAGGATCTTCTGCAGGTAATCGATGGGCATCGGCCGTCGAGCGTAGCATTTCTGCTAGTCTTGCCTGCGCAGATGCTCAACGTCCTCGCCCGATCCCTCAAGACCCCGTCACGCCCCGAGACCCTCGCGGTCGTCGACCTGGGATCCAACAGCTTCCGCCTCGAGATCGGCCGCGTCGAAGGCGACCAGATCTTCCGCCTCGACACGTGGCGCGAGACGATCCGCTTCGGCGCCGGCATGGACGGCCGCGGCAACCTGACCGTGGCCGCGCGCAAGGCGGCCCTCGCGTGCCTCGCGCGCTTCCGCGAGCGGCTGTCCGGGCTTCATCCGTCCGCGGTGCGGGCGGTCGCGACCAACACGTTTCGCGTCGCGCGCAATGCCGCGACGTTCCTGCCGCAGGCGGAAAGCGCGCTCGGCTTTCCCATCGACATCATCGGCGGTCACGAAGAGGCGCGCCTCATCTACCTCGGCGTCGCGCACGTGCTGCCCGCCTCCGACAAGCCGCGCCTGGTGATCGACATCGGCGGCGGCTCCACCGAGTTCATCATCGGCCGCGGCATGCAGCCGCAACGCCTCGAGTCGCTCAAGCTCGGCTGCGTCAACATGTCGCAGCGATTCTTCCCCGCGGGCGAGCTTCGTGCGGAGGCGTTCCGCGCGGCGGAAACCGACGCGCGCGCGCTCATCGAGTCGATCGCGGCGGAGTTCGGCCCGGAGCACTGGAACGAGGCGTTCGCATCGTCCGGAACCGCGCTTGCGCTGGCCGCGATTCTCGAGGAAAACGGTCTCTCTTCCGGCGGCATCACGCCCGACGGCCTCGCGCGCCTGCGCAAGCGCATGATCGGTGCGGGACGCGTTTCGCGCCTGAGCCTCGTGGGCGTCAAGCCGGAGCGCGCGCCAGTGCTGGCCGGAGGCTTCGCGATCATGTCCGCCGCCATCTCCGAGCTCGGAGTCGCGCGAATCAACCCGGTGGGCGGCGCGCTGCGCCTCGGCGTGCTCTACGACCTTCTCGGCCGGACGATCAACCGTGACAGCCGGCAGGCAACCGTCGAGAGCCTCTCCGAGCGCTATCACGTCGACCGCGCGCACGCGAAGCGGGTGGCGGCCATGGCCAAGGCACTCTATCTTGCGAGCTCGCCGGACCCGCGCGACGAGAACGCCCAGCATCTCGAGTGGGCGGCGCTCCTGCACGAGTTGGGCTTCTCGGTGTCGCACATCGGCTTTCACAAGCACGGCGCGTACATCCTCGAGAACGCCGACATGCCGGGCTTCTCGGCGCGCGACCAGCGCCACCTCGCGTTGCTCGTCATGGGTTGCCGGGGCGGGCTGTCGAAGGTGGTGCCGCTGCTCGAGGACGACGACTTCGCAGCGCAGGTGCTGGCACTGCGCCTCGCGGTGCTGTTCCATCACGCGCGGCGCGCGATCGACGTACCACGCCTCGCATTGTCCGTCGGCAAGACGATCCGGCTCGCGACGTCCAGGCGATGGCTCAAGGCGCATCCGCTCACCGAGCGCCTGCTCGAAGTGGAGTCGGGCGAATGGGCGGCCGCCGGCCGCAAGTGGAAGCGGGCCTAGTCCTTACAGGAAATCGGGCGACTGCACGGACTTGAGCACCACCGACGCGCCGTCTTCTTTCACGCGATTGGACAGCCACCAGACGGCGCCCTTGCGGACCGACCAGTAGGCCTCTTCGCCCGACAGCAGGAAGGACGCGACCATCCCGAGCGTCGGCTGGTGGCCCACCACCAGCACCGGCTCGCGCGACTCCGGCCAGTTCGCGGCGCCCAGTACCGCGGCAGCGCTTGCGCCCGGCGCGATCTCGGCAACCGTCTTGAACTTGCGGTTGAGCGCCTGCGCAGTCTGCTGCGCACGGTCCGCGGGCGAGACGAGGATGCGGCAGGTGTCGGGCAGGTGCGCGTCGAGCCACAGCGCCATGCGCTCGGCCTGCTTCTGCCCCTTGCCCGTGAGCCGGCGCCCCATGTCGGGCTCCCCCGGCTCGGCTTCGGCGTGACGCCAGAGTATGAGGTCCATCGTCAGGCGCGCCGGGAGGACATCACCGGCTCCTTGGTGGCCGCGAGCTTCGCGAGGAGTTCAGCCTGGGCCGCGCGGCGCCGCGTGCCGCGGCGCGGCTTGACCTTCGACCAGCGTCCCTCGGCGTCGAGCTGCCAGGCTTCGCGGTTGTCGGCGAGATACGCCTTGAGTCCCTCGTCGACGACGCGCTTGCGCAGCGCGGGGTCGCGCACCGGAAACGCCACCTCGATGCGGCGGAACATGTTGCGCCCCATCCAGTCGGCGGACGCGAGCCACACGTCCGGATTTCCGGCGTTCTCGAAATACCAGATGCGGTGGTGCTCGAGGAAGCGCCCGAGGATCGAGCGCACCCGGATGTTCTCGGACACGCCGGGCACGCCGGGCCGCAGCGAGCACGCGCCGCGCACGACGAGGTCGACCGACACGCCGGCGGCGGAGGCCTCGTACAGCGCGCGAATCACGCCCTCCTCGACCAGCGCGTTCATCTTGGCCACGATGCGCGCGGGCTTGCCGTCGCGCGCGTTGCGCGTCTCGCGGCGGATCATCTCGAGCACGCGGCGGTGCATGGTGAACGGCGCGATCAGTAGACGCGCGAGGCGCCCCGCACGCGCGAGGCTCGTGATGTGCAGGAACACCTCGTTGACGTCAGCACAGATCACGGGATCGGCCGTGAGCAGGCCGAAGTCCGTATAGAGGCCGGTCGTGCGCGGATGGTAGTTGCCCGTGCCGAGGTGCGCGTAGGTCACGAGCTTCGAGCGTCCCCGTGCGTCGGTCTCGCGGCGGACGACGAGTGCGAGCTTGGCGTGCGTCTTGAGGCCGAACACGCCGTATACGACCTGCGCGCCCGCGCGCTCCAGGCGCTCGGCCCAATTGATGTTGGCCTCCTCGTCGAAGCGCGCCATGAGCTCCACGACGACGGTGACTTCCTTGCCGCGGCGTGCGGCCTCGATGAGCGCTTCCATCAGCACCGAGTTGACACCGGTGCGGTAGACGGTCTGCTTGATGGCGACGACGTTCTCGTCGTCCGCAGCGCTCCGGATGAACTCGACCACCGGCTCGAACGACTGGTAAGGGTGGTGGAGCAGGATGTCGTTCGCCCGCACCGCGGTGAGGATGTCCTGCTCCTCGTCGAGGGCTGCCGGAAGCCCGGGCACGAACAGCTCGTACTTGAGCGAAGGAAGGTCCGCCTGCTCGACGAGCGAGGACAGGCGCGCGATGTTGACCGGGCCGTCGCAGCGGTAGAGATCGGCCTCGCCCAGGCCGAACTGCCCGAGCAGGAATTGCGCGAGCGGCGCCGGGCACTCCGCGGCAACCTCGAGCCGCACGGCGGATCCGAACTGGCGCTGAGGAAGCTCGCCCTGCAGCGCCTGGCGCAGGTTCTTCACTTCCTCCTCGTCGATCCACAGGTCGGCATCGCGCGTGACGCGGAACTGCGAATAGCCCACCACCTTGCGGCCGGGGAAGAGCTCGTGCAGGTGCGCGTGCAGCACCGAGGAGAGCATCACGAACGTGTTGTCACGCCCGGCCACCGCCGGCGGGATCTTGATCACGCGAGGCAGCACGCGCGGCGCCTTGATGATGGCGATGCCGGACTCGCGGCCGAACGCGTCGGCACCCGAAAGCTCGAGCACGAAGTTGAGGCTCTTGTTGACCACTTGCGGGAAAGGATGCGCCGGGTCGAGGCCGATGGGCGTGAGCAGCGGACGCACCTCCTGCTCGAAGTAGCGCCGCGCCCATTCGCTTTCCTTGCGCGTCATCTCCGTGCGCCGCACGAGGCGCACGCCTTCGTCCGCGAGCGCCGGAAGCACCTGCTGGTTCAGCACCTGGTACTGGCGCGCCACCAGCGCGCGCGCCTCGTCGCCCATGCGGATCGAGACGTCGCGCAGCTCGACGAGCGTCGTGCCGGGCGGCGGCACCTTCGCGCGCAGCTGCTCCTTGACGCCGGCGACGCGGATCTCGAAGTATTCGTCGAGATTGCTGCCGACGATGCACAGGAAGCGCAGCCGCTCGAGCAGCGGGACGCCCGGGTCCTCCGCGAGCGCGAGGACGCGCCGGTTGAACTCGAGCAGCGAAAGCTCGCGGTTGATGGGTGCGACGGCGGGAGGCTTCGATGCGGCCGGGCGCGATTGTGTCACCGGGAGGCGGCCGTTCGTGACGAACGATGTCCTGTTCTGCGAATCCATCAATGTCGCACGGGCAGATGACGGCGCCGTGACACGTTGCGGGCCTTGTCCGCGGCCGCTGCCGGACTCACCACCCTCCGCACTTCGTGCTGCGGGGCCGATTCGCCCTTGGGACGGCCCGGCGGGCTCATGCCGCCAGCTGCGTCTGCGCGTCGATCGCGAGCCACAGGCAGCGTCCGCGCGACTCCTTGTCGAGCCCCGCCAGGTACTCGGCGTGCGCCGCGAGCTCCTCCTCCGAGGGCAGCACCACCACGAGCGCGGAGCGCGCCGCGCGCGGTCCGTCGGCTGCCACGACCGGAAGCGCAGGGGCGCTGCCCATGTCGATGGACAGCGACTCCTGGCCGCGCGTCATGGCGAGGTACACCTCGGCCAGGAGCTGCGCATCCAGGAGCGCGCCGTGCAGCGTCCGGTGCGCGTTGGAGACGCCGAAGCGCTCGCACAGCGCATCGAGGTTGTTGCGCTTGCCCGGGAATGCCTCGCGCGCCATGCTGAGCGTGTCGATCACCCCGGCGTGCAGTTCCCCGCAGCCGGGCATGCCCTCGCGCGTGAGCTCGGTGTCGATGAACGCGACGTCGAAGGGCGCGTTGTGGATGATCCATTCGGCGCCGCGCAGGAAGTCGACGATCTCCGCCGCGCGCTCGCGAAAGCACGGGCGGTCCTTGAGGTCATCCCACGTCTTGCCGTGCACCTCCGTCGCCGCGAAGTCGATCTCGCGCTCGGGGTTGAAGTGCAGGTGCAGGTTGCGTCCGGTCGGGCGCCGGTCGACGAGCTCGAGCGCCGCGAGCTCGATGATGCGATGGCCCGTCTTCGGATCGAGGCCCGTCGTTTCGGTGTCGATGATGAGCTGGCGCATTCAGGGATGAGAGGTCAGGGATCGGGAATCAGATTGCGGCGGTGTATCCGTCATCGCCGATACTTCTGAATCGTCGACTGGATCTCTTCAATCGCATGCTCGATCTCGTCGTCCGTGAGATCGCGCTGCGTGCCCTTGCGGTCGGTGAGTGTCAACGTGCGGTCGAGCTGCGTCTCGAAGTCGCCGATGCCCATCGTCTCGGTGATGGTGGTGGTCTGCTCGTCGGTGAGCGTCTCCGGCCCCCAGCGCACGACGATCGCCGACAGGTTGTCGCCGTCCGTCCCGCCGCGCTTCTCGCCTTCGCGCATCATCTGCGGCGCGGTGGTGAGGATGGGCGTGGACGTGAGCCACGTCGCGATCTCGCGCTGGTCGAACACCGCCCACAGGCCGTCGGTGCACATCACGATGACGTCGCCGTTGCGCAGCGGCGTGCGGCGCGACAGGTCGATCACCGGGTCGACGAGGCCACCGAGGCAGCTGAAGATCTTGTTGCGATCCGGATGCTGTCCCACCTCGTCGGCGCCGATGATGCCCTGGTCCACGAGGTACTGCACCTTCGAGTGATCCTTGGTCGCGCCGATGAGCCCGCCCTGCCGGAAGAGATAGAGGCGCGAGTCGCCCACGTGCGCCCAGTACGCGTGGCCCGCCTGCACGATGCAGGCGACGCAGGTCGTGCGCGGCGTCTCGAGCATGGAGAACTGGTTGGCGTACGAGCCCAGCGCGGAGTGCGCCCGCACCATCGTGTCCTGCAGGAACTTGAGCGGGTTCTTGAGTACCGGCTTGGCTTCCTGCTGGAACCGCTCGATGAAAAGGCGCACGGCGATCTGCGCGGCGATCTCGCCGCCCGCATGGCCGCCCATCCCGTCGGC
The DNA here is from genome assembly GCA_964543615.1 of uncultured Alcaligenaceae bacterium. Taxonomy (GTDB): domain Bacteria; phylum Pseudomonadota; class Gammaproteobacteria; order Burkholderiales; family Casimicrobiaceae; genus VBCG01. Next base: position 16,631 of record CAZIZD010000014.1, read on the forward strand.
GACGACGAGGAGGAGTGCATCGCGGCTGAAGGTATAGGCGATGCGGTCCTGGTTGACCTTTCGCTGTCCCTTGCGCGACTCCTGGAAGATCGTGAAGCGCATCGGCGGATTTTAAATCAGGCGGCCCGTCAGGGGGCGGCCGGCTTGCAGTCTTATGCGCCGATTTCCGAGAAGAGCATCTTCGAGATGCGTCCGAACAGGGTGAGCTTGCGCTTGGTCTGGGGGATGTCGCGTATGGCCTTTTGAAGCGCGAACACGCTTTGCGGACGCTCGAGCGGGTCGAGCCGCAGGCACCAGTCGATCACCTCGAGGATGTTGTCCGAGTACTGCCCGGCCCAGATCTTCTTGGCGGAGACGAGGTGATCCTCCTGGACCCGCGCGTCAGCGGCTTGCGGTGCGAATGCGGCAAGGCACGCGAACATGGACGCGCCCACCCCGTAGACGTCCGTCCACGGCCCGAGCCGGTCCGGCTCGCGATACTGCTCGGGGGCCGCGAAGCCCGGCGTGTACATGGGCGCGAGCTTGGGGCGGGCGCTCGTGAGCGTCTGGCGCGCGGCGCCGAAGTCGAGCAGCACGGGGCTGCCGTCGGTGCGCAGGTAGATGTTGGCGGGTTTGATGTCGAGGTGCAGGAGCTTGTGCGTGTGGACCTCGCGCAGCCCGTTCAGGAGATGCATGAAGACGTGCCGGACCAGGCGCTCGGACATCTGGTCCTGCCGCATCTGGATCTGCTGCTGCAGGGTGCGCCCGCGCTCGTAGCGCATCACCATGTACACCGTCTCGTTGGCGCGGAAGAAGTTGAGCACGCGCACCACGTTCGGGTGGTTGATCTTGGCAAGCGCCCGGCCTTCCTCGAAGAAGCACTTCATCCCGTACCGGAACGAGGTCAGGTTCTCGGCCGAGCTCGCGCGCACGATGTCCCCTTCCGTGCGCAGCACGAGCGACGACGGCAGGTACTCCTTGATGGCCACTGGCCCGCCTTCCTCGTCGAACGCGCGGTAGACGATGGAGAAGCCGCCACGGCTGATCTGCCGGTCGATCCGGTAGTTGAGGAGCTGGTAGCCGCTGGCGAGGGCCTGGTTGGTGACGGGCATCGGAGTCTTGTCGGAGAGCCGGTGGGTTCGAAGGGGCGTTTCGGCTCTTCGGGAGAGAGACGACCGCAAATCGCATGCCAGAGACCGCCAGGCAAGTTGCGCGGGCGCGGGATAACGCATACATTCTCGACAACCCGGCCCGCAAAGTAAAGCATGCGTGCGGCGGGGCTCCTCCTTGAGCGAAACTGCCGGTATTGCGGCGATTGCCCGCCGCCCCCGGCCCACGCGGCGGATTTCCCGATGATTATCAGCATGACCGGCTTTGCGGCGGCGGCCGCCGAATTGCCCGGAGCGTCGCTTTCCGTGGAGCTCCGGTCGGTCAACCATCGCTTCCTGGACGTGTCGCTGCGCCTGCCCGACGAGCTCCGTACCGTCGAGCCCGCGGTGCGCGAGGCGCTGGCCGGTCCGCTGCGCCGGGGCAAGGTCGACTGCCGCGTAGCGCTCAATCGCGCCCAGGCGGGTGCGTCGGGTCCCGCGGTCGATGCCGATCAGGTCCGCCGGCTCGCCGCAGCGGCAGTAGAGGTCGCAAGCCTGGTCCCCGGGGCGTCACACCTCAGCGTCCACGAGGTCCTGCGCTGGCCCGGCGTCCTGGCCGAGCCCACCGTCGATCCGGCCGAGCTCGCCGCACGAACGCTGGCCCTCGTGAGCGAGGCGCTGCGCGATCTCACGGAAGCTCGCAAGCGCGAAGGCGCCAAGACGGCTGCCGTGCTCCTGCAGTGCTGCGCCGGCATCGAGTCCCAGGTCGCGCGGGTGGCGCCGCGCATTCCCGCCGTGCACGCCGCGTACAACGACAAGCTCGCCGCGCGCCTGCGCGAAGCGGGTCTCGACCCGAACGAGGAGCGCCTGCGCCAGGAGCTCGCGCTGTTCGCGACCAAGGTCGACGTCGCCGAGGAAATGGCGCGCCTCACCACGCACGTGAGCGAGGTGCGGCGCGTGATCACGGCGGGCGGAAGCGCCGGCAAGCGTCTCGACTTCCTCGCGCAGGAGCTGCATCGCGAAGCGAACACGCTGGGATCGAAGTCGGTCGACGCCGAAGTCTCGCAGGCGGCGCTCGAGCTCAAGGTGCTGATCGAGCAGATGCGCGAACAGGTCCAGAATGTCGAGTAAGGGCCGCATGGAGTTCATGAGATCGACGACTGCACGGACTGTCGCCGCCGCCGCAATGTGGAGCGCGGCGATGGCCGGCCTCGCCCCGGCGCACGCGGGCACCGTCACCGGGACCGCCACGTTCCGCGAGCGCATGGCGCTGCCGCCCGGTGCGACGTTCGAGGCGATCATCGAGGATTCCTCGCGTGCCGATGCGCCTGCCATGGTGCTCGGACGGTACGGTCCCGTGCCCGCGGGATCGCCCCCTTTCACGTTCAGCATCGAGTACGACGACGCGGCGATCCTGCCCGGCCATCGCTACGGCGTGCGTGCGACGGTCCGGCACGACGGCCGGCTCCTGTTCACCACCGACCGCCACGTCCCCGCGCTGGCGGGCGACAAGCCCGTCGCGATCACCATGGTTCGCGTCAAGGACGCACCCGCAAGGCAAGCGGCGCAATCGTCCCTGCGCAACACTTACTGGAAGCTCGTCGCCCAGAACGGCAAGCCCGCGGTCGTCGCCAAGGGACAGCGCGATCCGCACATCATCCTCAAGGCGGACGAGCCGCGCGTCAGCGGAAGCGGCGGCTGCAACAACATCGTCGGCAGCTTCACGCTCGAAGGCGACCGCCTCAAGTTTTCCGCGATGGGCTCGACCATGATGATGTGCCCCGAAGGCATGGAACAGGAGCGCGCGTTCCTGAAGATGCTCGAGTCGGTGGCGCGCTATCGCATCAGCGGCGAGGCGCTCACCCTCGCCGACGACAACGGCCGGGCCATTGCAAAGTTCCGCGCCGTGGCCCCTCGCTAGCATGAGCCCCTCCACCGTCATCAGCACCAAGGCCCCGCCCGCATCGGGCTGCCTGTTCGTTCTCGCGGCGCCTTCCGGCGGCGGCAAGACCAGCCTCGTCAAGGCGCTGCTCGAGCGCGAGCCCGGCATGCGGCTCTCGGTGTCCTACACCACGCGCGCGCCGCGCCCCGGCGAAAGGGACGGCGTGGACTATCACTTCGTCGACGAGTCCGCGTTCATGACGCTGAAGGACAGGGGCGAGTTCCTGGAGCACGCCCACGTCCACGGCAACTGGTATGCAACCTCGGCCACCTGGCTTGCGAAGGAAGTGCACGACGGTCACGACGTGCTGCTCGAGATCGACTGGCAGGGCGCGCGCCAGGTTCGCAAGCTCATCGGGGGCGCGGTGCTGATCTTCATCCTCCCGCCCTCGCTCGAATCGCTGCGCGAGCGGCTCACCAAGCGCGGCCAGGACTCGGCCGAGGTGATCGTCCGCCGCATCGATGCCGCGCGGGAAGAGATGCGGCACTGCGGCGAGTTCGATTATGTTATTATGAATCAGGACTTTGCGAGAGCCGTCGACGATCTTTCCGTGATCGTCCGCGCCGCACGCCTCGCAGCACCCAGGCAGCAGGTGCGGCACGCCGCCCTCATCGCCGACCTTTTGAAGCTGTAGACCATTCGAAGCTGTAGCCCATTGCAGGAGCATCCCCCATGGCCCGAATCACCATCGAAGACTGCCTCGCCAGGATCCCCAACCGCTTCGAGCTCACGCTCGCCGCGACCAACCGCGCCCGCCAGATCACCTCGGGCGCCGCGCCGATGGTCGATGCCGACCGTGACAAGCCCACCGTGATCGCGCTGCGCGAGATGGCCGCAGGCAAGATCGGCATCGAGATGCTGACCAAGACCGGGCCGACGCTGCCGACCGCCTGACGATGAATCGCCTCCTTCCCCCTTACCCACCCTGCCGGGCACCCTCTCCCCGCGAGCGGGGCGAGGAACGGGGTGAGGGGCGACGGCTTCGGACCCGATGTCCGAAATAGCAGACTTCACGAAGCACCTGGGCAACTACCTGGCCCAGAAGGACGTCGCGCTCGTCAAGAGCGCCTTCGAGTTCTCCGAGTCCGCCCACCGCGGGCAATTCCGCAAGTCGGGCGAGCCATACATCACGCACCCGCTCGCGGTCGCGTCGATCCTGTCGCAGTGGCGGCTCGACGCGCAGGGTCTCGCCGCGGCACTCCTCCACGACGTGATGGAGGACACGCAGGTCACCAAGACCGAGCTCGAGAAGAGCTTCGGCAAGCCGGTGGCCGACATGGTCGACGGCGTCTCCAAGCTCGACCAGATCGAGTTCACGAGCAAGGAAGAGGTCCAGGCCGAGAGCTTCCGCAAGATGCTGCTGGCCATGGCGCGCGACGTGCGCGTCATCCTCATCAAGCTCGCCGACCGCCTGCACAACATGCGCACGCTGGATGCGATGGCGCCCGCGCACAGGAAGCGAATCGCCAAGGAGACGCTCGACATCTACGCGCCCATCGCGAATCGCCTCGGCCTCAACTCGCTGTACCTCGAGCTGCAGGACCTGTCGTTCAAGCACCTCAACCCGATGCGCTACCGCATCCTCTCCGCGGCGATCAAGGCGGCGCGAGGCAACCGGCGCGAGGTGATGAACCGCCTCCTCGACACGATCCGCGAGGGGCTCGCCAAGGAGAACGTGCTCGCGATCGTGAGCGGCCGCGAGAAGACCATCTATTCGGTCTACAAGAAGATGCGCGAGAAGCGCTATACCTTCGCGCAGGTGTTCGACATCTACGGCGTGCGCGTCCTCGTCGCCGACAAGACCAACTGCTACGCCGCCCTCGGCGTGCTGCACGAGCTCTACAAGCCCATCCCGGGCAAGTTCAAGGACTACGTCGCGATTCCCAAGGCCAACGGCTACCAGTCGCTGCACACGACGCTGTTCGGGCCGTTCGGCACGCCGCTCGAGGCGCAGATCCGCACCCACGACATGCATCGCGTCGCGGAAGCAGGCGTGGCCGCGCACTGGCTCTACAAGACGGGCGGCGAGCTCGACCTCGCCGAGGCGCAGCGCGAGACGTCGCGCTGGCTGCAGAGCCTGCTCGAGATCCAGTCCGATACCAAGGATTCCAAGGAATTCCTCGAGCACATCAAGGGCGACCTCTTCCCCGACGAGATCTACGTCTTCACGCCCAAGGGCAAGATCATGGCGCTGCCGCGCGGCGCGACAGCCGTGGACTTCGCCTACGGTGTGCACACCGACATCGGCCATCATTGTGTGGCAACGCGCATCAACTACGAGATGCTCCCGCTGCGCACCGAGTTGAAGAACGGCGATCACGTCGAGATCCTTACGTCGCCCACCGCGCGTCCCAATCCGTCGTGGCTGTCGTTCGTCGCCACGGGAAAGGCGCGCTCGCGCATCCGCCATTACCTCAAAGGCCTCCAGCAGAAGGAATCCGCGGCGCTCGGCGAGCGGCTCTTGAACCAGGCGCTCGCCACACTCCGGGTCGAGCCCGACGCGATCTCCTGGGACCGCTGGGAAGCGCTCGCCAAGGAATACGGCGCCAAGAGCCAGCTCGACATCCTGGCCGACATCGGCCTTGGCAAGCGCCTGTCGTTCGTCGTGGCGCAAGCGCTCACGAAAGTGCCGGGCAAGGCCGAGGAGGCCGCACCGCCGACGTCCCCCGCCAAGCTGGGGTCGCTCAGCCTGCGCGGCGTCGAGGGCGTGGCGATCCAGTACGCGAAGTGCTGCCGCCCGATTCCGGGCGATACGATCGTCGGGCAGTTCCGGCGCGGACAGGGCCTGCTCGTGCACACGCGCGAGTGCCTGACGCTCAAGAAGCAGCGCCTCGAGCCCTCCGAGCTCGTCGACGTCGAATGGGCGCCCGACGTGCAGGGCGTGTTCGAGGCCGGCATCCGGTTGCTCGTCGCGGACCGCAGGGGCTTGCTCGCCGCGCTCTCGACCGCCATTGCGGACGCCGATGCCAACATCGACGCGGTGTCGATGGAGCGGCCCGATGGCGGCGAGGTGCTCGCGATGTTCTTCGGCGTGCAGGTGCGCGACCGGCGGCATCTCGCGCAGGTGCTGCGCTCGCTGCGGCACATCCCCGAGGTGCGGCGCGCGCAGCGCGCGCGGACCTAGCCTCGGCTCACCACGCCGTATCCCGCTCGCTGGTCGCGCCGATCTTGTGGATGGAGAGGTCGGCGCCGTTGAATTCCTCCTCGTGCGTGAGGCGCAGGCCGACCGTGGCCTTGAGCGTTCCGTAGACGACGGCGCCGCCCACCAGCGCGACGACGATGCCGAGCACCGTGCCCGCGAGCTGCGAGCCGATCGATACACCGCCGAGGCCGCCCAGCGCTTGCGCGCCGAAGATGCCCGCGGCGATGCCGCCCCACGCGCCGCACAGGCCGTGCAGCGGCCACACGCCGAGCACGTCGTCGATCTTCCAGCGGTTCTGCGTCAGCGTGAACATCACGACGAAGATCGCACCGGCGACACCGCCGACCAGCAGCGCGCCTGCCGGGTGCATCACGTCCGAGCCGGCGCACACGGCCACCAACCCGGCGAGCGGGCGGTTGTAGGCGAAGCCCGGGTCGTTCTTGCCAAGCAGCACTGCCACGAGCGTGCCACCGACCATGGCCATCAGCGAGTTCACGGCGACGAGGCCGGAGATCTTGTCGATGGTCTGAGCGCTCATCACGTTGAAGCCGAACCAGCCCACCGCCAGC
>CAZIZD010000015.1:0-22783 GCA_964543615.1 uncultured Alcaligenaceae bacterium
AGGGAAGCGCTTGAGATACTGCTCGTAGGGCAGCACCGCGACGGTCTGCGCGCCGAAGAAATCGTTGTACCAGACCGACATGAGCCCGAGCAGCACCGGCAGGTTGCGCTCGAAGGGCGCGGTGCGGAAGTGCTCGTCGACCTCGTGGAAGCCGGCAAGCATCTTGCGGAAATTGTCGGGACCCACCGCGAGCATGGTCGACAGGCCGATCGCGGAATCCATGGAGTAACGGCCGCCTACCCAGTCCCAGAAGCCGAACATGTTGGCCGTGTCGATGCCGAACTCGGCCACCTTGGCATCGTTGGTCGAGACCGCGACGAAGTGCTTCGCCACCGCCGAAGCGGAGCCGAGCTGCGCGAGCGCCCAGTCGCGCGCGGTGTGCGCGTTGGTCATCGTCTCCAGCGTCGTGAAGGTCTTGGAGGAAACGACGAACAGCGTCTCCCCGGCGTCCAGGTCGCGCACGGCCTCGGCGAAGTCGGTCCCGTCGATGTTGCTCACGAAGCGGAACGTCATCGAGCGGTCGCTGTAGAACCTGAGCGCCTCGTACGCCATCACGGGACCCAGGTCCGAGCCGCCGATGCCGATGTTGACGACGTTGCGGATGCGCTTGCCGGTGTGCCCGGTCCAGGCGCCACTGCGCACACGGTCCGCGAAGTCGCTCATCTTGTCGAGCACGGCATGCACGTCCTCGACCACGTTGCGGCCGTCGACGACGATGGACGCGCCCTTGGGCGCCCGCAGCGCGACGTGCAGCACCGAGCGGTTCTCCGAGACGTTGATGCGGTCGCCGCGGAACATCGCGTCGATGCGCGCGCGCAGGCCCGACTGCTCGGCGAGCTGCAGGAGCAGGCGCAGCGTCTCGTCGTTGATGCGGTTCTTGGAATAGTCGAGGTAGATGCCCGCGGCCTCGAGCGTGAGCCGGGTGCCGCGCGTGGGATCGCCCGCGAACAGCTGCTTCAGGGTGATGTCGCGCATCGCGGCCTGGTGCGCGCGCAGCGACTGCCAGGCGGGACGGGTCGTGAGGGGAGCGTTGGGCATGCTAGGCGTTCCGTTTCTTGCGTTTCGGCGTGGCGCGAGCCTTCGCCGCGGGCGCGTCGTCCCACATGCGGAAGCCGCCCGGGAAGGCGTTGGCGTTGGCGCCGATGCGGCAGCGGGGCGGCAGGGCGTCGAGGTGCACGGCGTTGCCGCCACCCAGCACGACGTCGTCCGGCTCGAGGGCGGCGGTCAGGCGCTCGATCACGTCGACCGCGCTCTTGCGCCATCTCTTCCTGCCCTTCTCGAGGGCGCGCTCGCCGACGTAGTCCTCGAAGGTGGCCTTGCGATAGGGAAGGTGCGCGAGTTCCATGGGCACGAGCGTGCCGTCGACGATGAGCGTCGTGCCGAGCCCCGTGCCGAACCCGAGGAACAGCATCTTGCCGCCCTGGTAGCCGCCGAGGGCCTGCATGGCCGCGTCGTTGACCATGCGCACGGGACAGCCGAAGGCCTTCGCGAAGTCGAAGGCCACCCATCCCTTGCCGAGGTTGTGCGGCTCGTAGCGGGGTTGGTTGCGCACTACAACCCCGGGATAGCCGATCGAGACGCGGTCGTACTTCCATCCTTTGGCGAGCGCCTTGACGCCGGCCACCATCTGCCGCGGCGTGAGCGAGGGACCCGACTCCATCCTGCGCACGTCCTTCTGCCCCGTCGCGAGGATCTTGACGTGCGTGCCGCCGACGTCGACGACGAGGACGTTCATTGCCTGGACGCGAGCGCCTGGCTCTTGCCCGCCAGCACGGCCATGAGCTCGTTCCACGACTTGACGAACGATGCGGCGCCTTCCTTCTGCAGCTGCGCGGCCAGCGCGTCGATGTCGACCCCCGCGGCCTTGAACTGCGCGAGGACCGCCTCGCAATCCCCGCCGTCCGGCGGCGTGGGGATGCCCACGTCGCCGTGGTCGTGCAGCGCGAGCAGCGTCGGCTCGGGCATGGTATCGACCGTCAACGGCGCGGCGAGCGCCTCGACGTACAGCACGTCGGAAGCCTTCGGGTCCTTGGTGCCCGTGCTCGCGAACAGCAGGCGCTGCGGGCGGCCGCCCTCGTTCATCACGCGGCGGCAGCGCGGCGAGGCGACGAGATCGCAGTACGCCTTGTAGGTACGCTGGCCGATCGCGATGCCGAGCCTGTTGACGAGCGGCGCGGGAACCTTGCTCGCGACCGCCACGTCCCAGCGGCTGATGAACAGCGATGCGACCGAGGCGACGTCGGGCGAGAGTCCCGCGGCGATGCGCCGCTCGATGCCGCGCAGGTACGCTTCCGCCGCGGCGAGATAGTGCTCGCGCGAGAAGAGCAGCGTGACGTTGACGGGCACGCCGGCGAAGATCGCTTCCTCGATGGCCGGAATGCCCTCCGCCGTCCCCGGGATCTTGATGAAGAGATTGGGCCGCCCGGCGCGCGCGTGGAGCTCCTTGGCGACCTCGATCGTCGTCCTGGTGTCGTACGCGAGGAGCGGCGACACCTCGAGCGACACCCAGCCGTCGACGCCGTGGGTGCGCTCGTACACGGGACGGAAGAGATCCGCCGCGCGCGAGATGTCCTCGATGGCGAGCTCGAAGAACAGCGCCTCGCCCGACTTGCCCGCCTTCAACTTGCTGCGGATCGCGGCGTCGTAGTCGTCGCCGCCCTTGATCGCGTGGTCGAAGATCGTCGGGTTGGACGTGAGGCCCGTCACCGACAGCTCCGCGATGTAGCGTGCGAGCGTGCCGCTCTCGAGCAGGTCGCGCGTGATGTTGTCGAGCCAGATGCTCTGGCCCAGGTCGTGCAGCTTGGCGGTTGCCTTCATCGTGATGTCCTCGGAGGCGGCGATGCCCCTGCCGCTAATTTACGCGAGTCAGGTGCGCCGTGTCGTTCCAGAATTTATGGACGGGCTCGGACAGGTCGTGCTCGTAGGAGAGCGCCGAGAGGCTTGCCGTCTCAAGCACGAAAAAGGCGCCGCCGGAAGGAGGCAACCCGAGCCAGCGCGCACCAATCGTGCGCAGGATGTGGCCGCTCGAGAAGACGAGCACGTTGCCGTCCGCCGCGCGCAGGCGCGCGATCACGCGGTCCGCGCGCTCGCCCACCTGCGCGGGCGACTCGCCGCCCGGACAGCCGTCGTGGAAGAGCTTCCATCCGGGACGCTCCGCGACGATGTCCGCCGTGCGCCTCCCCTCGTATTCGCCGTAGTTCCACTCGACGAGGTCGCGGTCCGGAATCGCGCGCTCCGCGAATCCCGCGAGCTCGCAGGTGCGCATCGCGCGCGCAAGCGGGCTCGTGAGCACCAGCGCGAACGCAACGCCGGCGAGGCGCGGGGCGAGCGCACGCGCGCTCGCCTCGCCCTCGGGTGTCAGCGGGAGGTCGGTGAGCCCGGTGTGCTGCCCGGAGAGGCTCCAGGCGGTGTCGCCGTGGCGCGCGAGGTAGACGATGGGCAGGCTCTTCATGGGCGGGGCGGAAACTTCGGATAGTAGAATGAGACAGGCACCCACCGCCACAAGAGGGAACGGCATTCATGCCACCCCAATCGACACGCATCGCGCCCACCGCAGGCGAGCAAGGGCTTCCGAGGGTCATCGTCGCCGCGTCGGATGGCGCGTGCTTCGAGGCGTACCTGCACGGCGCGCACGTGACGTCGTGGCGCGCCGCGGGCGAGGACGACGAGCGCCTCTTCGTGAGCCGCGAGGCACGATTCGAGGACGGTCTTGCCATTCGTGGCGGCGTTCCGGTGTGCTTTCCGCAGTTCGCCGACCAGGGGCCGCTGCCGATGCACGGCCTCGTGCGCACCGAGCCGTGGATGCTCGTTGCGGCGGGGCAGGCGCCTGACGGCGCGGCGCACGCGCGATTTCGCATCGAGATGGCGCCCAGGCTGCCTGCGTGGCCGCACGCATTCGCATGCGAGGTCGACATCCGTGCCCGCGCACGCACGCTGACCTTTGCGCTCACCGCCACCAACGCGGGCGAGTCCGCATTCGAGTTCACCGCGGCGCTGCACACGTACCTGCGGTGGGACGACGTGCGACGGGTGGTCGTGCGCGGACTCGCGGGTGCGCAATATCGCGACAAGGTGATGAAGCGCGACGGCGACGTCGAAGCGGCGGGCGCGCTCGCCGTCGACCGCCCGCTCGACCGGGTGTACCGCGCCGTTCCGCAGTCGATCGAGGTGAGCGACGGTGCGCGCAGCATCGCCGTGCGCGCGCTCGGCACCACCGACACGGTCGTGTGGAACCCCGGTCCGCAGCAGCATCTTCCGCCCGACCTCGACCAAGGCGAATGGCGCAACTTCCTGTGCGTCGAGGCCGCCATCGCGAGCGCTCCGCGGCAGCTTGCGCCGGGCGCCTCGTGGTCGATCGCCCAGAACCTCGAAGCGCCCCTGTAGCACAATGGCCGCCGCGCCCGCGTTCGCCGGGCTCTCGCCACGCCGATGACCGACACGACCCCGTTGACCGCGGAAGAGCAACGCCTCGACGACGCGCGCGAGCGCAACGTCCCGTGGCGCACGTGGGGACCATACCTCTCGGAGCGGCAGTGGGGCACGGTGCGCGAGGACTACAGCGCGGACGGCACTGCGTGGGACTACCTGCCGCACGACCACGCGCGCTCGCGCGCCTATCGCTGGGGCGAGGACGGCATCGCGGGCATCTGCGACGACCAGCAGCAGCTCTGCCTGGCACTCGCGCTGTGGAACGGGGCCGACCCGATCCTCAAGGAGCGGCTGTTCGGCCTGGGCGGCAACGAGGGCAACCACGGCGAGGACGTGAAGGAGTACTACTTCTACCTCGACAACGTGCCGAGCCACGCGTACATGAAGTGCCTCTACAAGTATCCGCAGCGGGCCTTCCCGTACGCGGATCTCGTCGAGGAGAATCGTCGCCGCACGCGCGCCGATCCCGAGTACGAGCTCCTCGACACCGGCATCTTCGAGGACGATCGCTACTTCGACGTGGTGATCGAGTACGCCAAGGCCTCGCCCACGGACATCCTCGTGCGCATCAGCGCGACCAACCGCGCGGCGTACCACGCGCCCCTGCACCTGCTGCCCACACTCTGGTTCAAGAACGACTGGTCGTGGTCGGGCGACGTCAACCGGCCGCGCATCGCCATCGCCGCCGCCGGACAGGACGGCACCGTGCTGGAGGCCGTCCACCGGACACTGCCGTCGTTCCGGCTTCACTGCGAGACGCCGCGCGAGGTTCTCTTCACCGAGAACGAGTCGAACGCGAAGCGCCTGTGGAACACGCCCAATGCGTCGCCGTACGTCAAGGACGCGTTCCATGCGTACGTGGTCGACGGCGACGCGGGCGCCGTCAATCCTGCGCACACAGGCACCAAGGCCGCGCCGCATTACGTGTTCTCCGTGGGTCCCGGCGAGACGGCAACGGTGCGCCTGCGCCTGTGCGCGGGGGACGCACCCAGGTTCCCCCTCGGCCCCGATTTCGACGCGACGTTCGAGTTGCGCAAGAAGGAGGCCGACGCGTTCTACCGGCGCATCACGCCGTTCGAGCTTCCCGACGACATGCGCAACGTGCAGCGGCAGGCGTTCGCGGGCCTCCTGTGGAGCAAGCAGTACTACCGCTACATGGTCGAGCGCTGGCTCGAGGGCGATCCCGCGGAGCCTCCGCCGCCCGCGTCGCGCCAGAAGGGCCGCAACCACAACTGGCGGCACATGTCCGCGGCCGACGTGCTGTCGATGCCCGACACGTGGGAGTACCCGTGGTTCGCCGCGTGGGACATGGCGTTCCACGCCATTCCGCTCGCGATGATCGATCCGGATTTCGCGAAGCAGCAGCTCATCCTGCTCACGCGCGAGTGGTACATGCATCCGAACGGCCAGATCCCGGCGTACGAGTGGGCCTTCTCGGACGTGAACCCACCCGTGCACGCGTGGGCAGCGATGCGCGTCTACCAGATCGAGCAGAAGATGTACGGGCGCACCGACCGCGCGTTCCTGGAGCGCATCTTCCAGAAGCTCCTCATCAACTTCACTTGGTGTGTGAACCGCAAGGACGCGGAGGGCAACAACATCTTCGAGGGCGGCTTCCTCGGACTCGACAACATCAGCGTGTTCGACCGCACGTCGGGATTGCCCTCGGGCGGGTACCTCGAGCAGGCCGACGGCACGAGCTGGATGGCGATGTACTGCCTCAACCTCCTCGGCATCGCGCTCGAGCTCGCAAAGGGCGACCCCGTCTACGAGGACGTCGCGACCAAGTTCTTCGAGCACTTCGTGTACATCGGCTACGCCATCAACCACGAGGGCCGCACGAGCCAGGGACTGTGGAACGAGGCCGACGGCTACTACTACGACGTGCTGCGCCTGCCCGACGGCCGCCAGTTCCCGATCCGCGCCAAGACGATCTCGGGCCTGATCCCGATCTTCGCGGCGGCGGTCGCCGACCGCGAGGCCATCTCGAGCTTCAAGGATTTCAGCAAGCGCCTGCGCTGGTTTGCCAAGTACCGTCCCGAGCTCCTGCACGGATTGGGCGACATGACCCAGCGCGGCATCGAGGACCGCGTGCGCCTTGCGATCGTCGACACGACCAAGCTTGCGCGCATCCTCGCGCCGGTCCTCGACCCGGAGGCGATGTTCTCCGACCACGGCGTGCGCTCGGTGTCGAAGCAATACCGCGAGCATCCCTTCGTGCTCAACGTCGGCGACCAGGCGTTCACGCTCGAGTACGCGCCGGCGGAATCGATGACGCCGCTCTTCGGCGGCAACTCGAACTGGCGCGGGCCGGTGTGGTTCCCGCTCAACTATCTCCTCATCGAGTCGCTCCAGAAGCACGACGCCGTGCTGGGCGAGTCGTTCAAGATCGAATGTCCCACGGGTTCCGGGCAGGAGATGACGCTGTGGCAGGTGGGCACCGAGATGACCCGGCGCCTCATCACGCTCTTCACCCGCGGGCCTGACGGGCGCAGGCCGGTCAACGGATACCGCGACCGCTTCGACCTCGACCCGCACTGGCGCGATCTCGTGATGTTCCACGAGTACTTCCACGGCGACAGCGGCGAAGGGCTCGGCGCGTCGCACCAGACGGGCTGGACCGCCGTCGTCGCCAAGCTCATCCACCAGTACGCGGAATACGCGATGAAGGACCGGCACGACATCAACGAGGTCGGGTTCGGCGCGTGGGACAAGACGCGCCCGCGCAAGTGATCGCGTCCGCGTCGAAGGAATGGCTGGAGCCCGACGGCCTGGGCGGCTTCGCATCGGGCACGGTCGCAGGCTATCGCGCGCGGCGCTACCACGCGCTGCTGCTGGTCGACGCGGGCGAGCGCTTCGTGCTCGTGAACGGCTTCGAGGCGTGGATCGAGCTCGGCGGCGGCGCGTCGGAGGCTTCGGCTTCCGCGTCGGCTCCTTCGTCTTTTCCTCTCACCACCCAGCACTACGCCCCCGACGTGCTGTACCCGCGCGGCGTAGATCGCCTGACCGCGTTCACGGCAGACCCGTGGCCGCGCTGGACGTACGCCCTGCCCGGCGGCACGGTGATCGCCTACGAGCTCGTCGCCACGCCGCATGGCACCGTGTGCGCGTGGCGCCGCATCGCGGGCAACGGACCCGCGACGCTCCACGTGCGGCCGCTCCTGTCGGGCCGCGGGTACCACGCGCTGATGCGCGAGAACGGCGCGTTCGACTTCGCACCCGTGACGCAACGGGGCAACGTCGCATGGCGTCCCTACGAGGGCGTGCCCGCGATCACCGCGCTGTCGAGCGGCACCTACACGCACGCGCCCGACTGGTACCGCAACTTCCTCTACGCCGAGGAAGCCGCGCGCGGGCTCGACTGCATCGAGGACCTGGCGGCGCCCGGCGTGTTCGCGTTCGACCTCGACCAGCGCGATGCCGCGCTCGTACTGCGCGCAGGTGAGGACATCGCCGGCGACGCGCGCTCCATCATGGCGGAGACGTTCGCGCGCGAGCGCAAGCGGCGCGCCGTGCTCACGCGCGAGGACCGCGCCGCCGACGCCTACATCGTGGAGAGGGGCGGACGACACTCCATCGTCGCGGGTTACCCGTGGTTCACGGATTGGGGCCGAGACACGTTCATCGCCATGCGCGGTCTCCTGCTCGCGCGCGGACGCGCCGACGTCGCGTCGATGATCCTCGCGGACTGGTCGGTGCACGTGTCCGAGGGCATGCTGCCGAACCGCTTTCCCGACGGTCGCGAGCCGCCGCAATACAACGCGGTCGACGCGTCGCTTTGGTTCGTGATCGCCGCGCACGAGACGATGGCCATCGCAGGTCACGACCCTGTGCTCGCCCAGGCGATCGGCGCCATCCTCGACGGCTACACACGCGGCACGCGCTTTGGCATCCGCATGGACGCGGACGGACTCCTCGCATGCGGCGAGCCGGGCGTGCAGCTCACCTGGATGGACGCGCGCGTCGACGCGCGCGTGATCACGCCGCGCATCGGCAAGCCCGTCGAGGTGCAGGCGCTTTGGATCAACGCGCTGCGGCTCGCGGGCCGCACCGCGGAGTCCGAGCGCGCGACGGCCGCCTTTCGCGCGCGGTTCGTCGATGCGCAGCGCGGGAGCCTCTTCGACGTCGTCGATGCCGATCACGTCGCCGGTCGCGTCGACGCGAGCGTGCGCCCCAACCAGGTCTTCGCCGTGGGCGGATTGCCCTTCGCGATCGTCGAAGGCGACCTCGCGCGCGCCGTCACGAGCGCGGTGCTGCGCGACCTCGTCACACCCGCGGGACTGCGCTCGCTCGCGCCCTCCGACCCCGCGTACCGTCCGCGTTACGAAGGCGGCCCCGCGCAGCGCGACGGCGCCTACCACCAGGGCACCGTCTGGCCGTGGCTCATGGGTGCGTTCGTCGATGCGTGGCTCGCTGTGCATGGCCGCGACGCGCCAGGCAAGGCGCAGGCGCGTGAACGTTTCGTCGATCCGCTCGCCTTGCACGTGAGCTCCGCGGGGATCGATCACCTGTTCGAGATCGCCGACGGCGATGCGCCGCACACCCCGCGCGGATGCCCGTTCCAGGCATGGTCGCTGGGCGAGCTCATCCGGGCGCGGAAGTTGGTCGCGCCCTAGAGTTTCAGGAAGTCTTGCCGCACACGCTGCGAAAGAGCTCGGCGTAGCGCCTGGCGGACGCGTTCCAGCTCACGTCCACCCCCATCGCGCGACTCTGGATGCGCTTCCAGGCGGCCGGCGTGCGCCAAAGCGCGATGGTGCGCCCGATCGCCTCGGCGAGCCCGCCCTGGTCGACCGGCATGAACGAGATGCCGGTCGCATTGCGCGAGGGATGGACCGGGTCGCCCGCGTCGGCAACCGTGTCGGCAAGGCCGCCGACGCGCGACACGACGGGAAGCGCGCCGTAGCGCAGCGCGCACATCTGCGTGAGCCCGCAGGGCTCGAAGCGCGACGGGACGAGCATCGCATCCGAGCCCGCCTGCACGAGGTGCGCGAGGCCCTCGTCGTAACCCACGTGCACGCCCACGCGGCCGCGATGCACGCGCGCGGCCTCGGCCAGCGCGCGCTCGAACGCGGGATCGCCGCTGCCGAGCACGACGAGATGGCCACCCGCGGCAAGGAGCGCGGCAAGGTTCTCGATCACGAGATCGACGCCTTTCTGCCAGGTGAGGCGGCTCACCATGCCGAACAGCGGACCGCCCGACGCAATCGCGAAGTGCGCGCGCAACGCATCGCGGCTCGCGTCCCGCGCGGCGCGGTGCTTCACGTCGAAGGGCGCAGGCAGGAGCGGGTCCGCGGCGGGATTCCACACGCGGTCGTCGATGCCGTTGAGGATGCCGCAGAGCACGTCCGCGCGATAGCGCAGGAGGCCGTCGAGCCCCATGCCGCCATCGGCTGTCCTGATCTCCTGGGCGTAGGTGGGCGACACCGTGGTGATGCGATGGGCGAGCTGCAGTCCCGCCTTGAGATAGCCCACGCGCCCGTACGACTCCACGCCGTCGATCGACCACGCGTGCCACGGCAGGCCCAGGCTCTCGCAGGTCACCGCGAACTGCCCCTGGAACGCCATGTTGTGCACGGTCATCACCGTGGGCGGCGCGGGCTGCGCGGCGTAATGCAGGTACGCGGGAACGAGACCCGCCTGCCAGTCGTGGCAGTGCACGACGTCGGGCACGAAGCCGCTCAGCTTGCCCCACGCGACGTCGGCGCCCGCGCGGCACAGCGCGGCGAAGCGGAACGCATTGTCGGCGAAGTCCTGGCCGCGCCAATCGGCATACGGACCACCGTCGCGATCGAACAGATGCGGCGCGTCGAGCACGAGGAGATCGAGCCCCTGCACGCGGGCGGCGCGCAGGCGCGCGGGCCCGCCGAACAGCGACGCGTAATCGAGCACCGCGGCCGCGCCCGCGCATTCGGCCATCACGCTGCGGTATCCCGGGATCAGCGTGCGCACCGCGACCTTCTCCCGCGCGAGCGCCGCGGGCAGCGCACCGACGACATCGGCCAGTCCGCCCGTCTTGACGAGCGGAAAGACCTCCGAGGCGACGGACAGTGCGCGGATCAGGATCGTGCCCGCGAGGTCAGGTCAAACGATCGAGCATCGGCTGAGTGACGAGGCAGATGCCGCGTTCGGTGCGGCGGAAGCGCTCGGCGTCGAGCTCGGCGTCCTCGCCCACGACGAGCCCCGCCGGAATGCGCACGCCGGCATCGACGATCACGTTGCGCAGCTTGCAGCTGCGACCGACGTTCACGTAGGGAAGCAGCACCGCGTGGTCCACCTCGGCCCACGAGTGCACGTGAACGTGCTCGTGCAGGAGCGAGTTGTGCAGCACGCCGCCCGACACGATGCATCCGCCCGACACGAGCGAGGAGATGCCCATGCCGCGCCGGCCATCGACGTCGTGCACGAATTTGGCCGGCGGCGTGATGTTGGCGTACGTCCAGATCGGCCACTCGCCGTCGTAGAGGTCGAGTTCCGGCGTGACGTCGGTCAGGTCGACGTTGGCCGCGAAGTACGCGTCGAGGGTGCCGACGTCGCGCCAATACGGCGTGGGCTCGACGCGCGAGCGCACGCACGAGTCCTCGAAGCGATGCGCCACCGCCTTGCCGTGCTTGACGAGATACGGGATCAAGTCGCGGCCGAAGTCGCGCGACGACGCAGGATCGGCCGCGTCGCGCCGCAGCTGCTCGTGCAGGAACTCGCGCCGGAACACGTAGATGCCCATGCTCGCGAGCGAGCGTCCCGGCTTGCCCGGCAGCTCGGGCGGTTGCTCGGGCTTCTCCACGAACGCGACGATGCGGTCCGACGCGTCGACCTGCATGACCCCGAGCCCGTGCGCGTCGTCGCTGCTCACCTCGATGCACGCGACCGTGACGTCCGCGCCCGCGCTGACGTGCTGCACGAGCATGAGCTCGTAGTCCATCTTGTAGACGTGGTCGCCGGCCAGCACGACGATGTACTCGGGCGCGTAGCCGTCGATGATGTCGATGTTCTGGAACACGGCGTCGGCCGTGCCCATGTACCACTGGTTCTCGGTCACGCGCTGCGACGCGGGCAGGATGTCGAAGCTCTCGTTGCGCATGGGCTGCAGGAAGTTCCAGCCGCGCTGGAGATGGCGGATGAGGCTGTGCGCCTTGTACTGCGTCGCCACCGCGATGCGGCGGATGCCCGAGTTGAGCGCGTTGGAGAGGGCGAAGTCGATGATGCGGGTCTTGCCGCCGAAGTACACCGCGGGCTTGGCGCGGTTGTCGGTGAGCTCCATGAGCCGCGCACCGCGCCCGCCCGCGAGCACGTACGCCATCGCCGAACGCGCGAGCGGCGCGGAGGACGCGGGGCGCCGGGTGGCCATCGTCAGCGTCTTGCCCTGGGGAGACCCCAGACCTCGTCCGCGTACTCGCGGATCGCGCGATCCGAGGAGAAGAAGCCTACGTTGGCCGTATTGGCGATGGCCGATCGCCACCAGCCCGGCACGTCACGCCACCGCGCATCCACGCGCGACTGCGCCTCTGCGTAGCTTTCGAAGTCGGGGCACACGAGGAAAAAGTCGTGGTGGCGGAGCGCGTCGACGAGAGGATGGAATCGGGAAGGATCTTCCGGCGAGAATACACCTTTGGCGATGGCGTCGAGGGCACGGGCCAGCGGCGGGCAGCGCGCGATCGTCTCCTCCATGTGCAGGCCCTGCGCGCGGCGCGCCGCGGCCTCCGCCGCGGTGAGCCCGAACAGCACGAAGTTCTCCTCGCCCACCCGCTCGCGGATCTCGATGTTGGCGCCGTCGAGCGTGCCGATCGTGATGGCGCCGTTGAGCGCGAGCTTCATGTTGCCGGTGCCGGAAGCCTCCATGCCCGCGGTCGAGATCTGCTCGGAGAGGTCCGCCGCGGGAATGATCGACTCGGCGAGGCTCACGTTGTAGTTCGGCAGGAATACGACGGCGAGCTTGCCCGCCGCGGCCGGATCGGCGTTGATCACGTTCGCCACGTCGTGGATCAGCTTGATGACGAGCTTGGCCTGGCGATACCCCGCGGCCGCCTTGCCCGAGAATATCTTGACGCGCGGCACCACCGCGCGCGCCGGATCGTCGCGCAGCGCGAGCCACGCCGCAACGGTCTCGAGCACGTTGAGGAGCTGGCGCTTGTACTCGTGGATGCGCTTGACGTGGACGTCGAACAGCGCATCGGGATCGATGGCGACGCCCGTGCGCTCCGTCACGAGCGCCGCGAGCGACTCTTTCGCCGTGCGGCGCTGGCGCGCGAAGGCTTCGCGGAACGCCGGGTCGCCGGCCAGCGACGCCACGGCGCGCAGCGCCTCGGGGTCGTCCTGCACCCTGCGCCCGGCCGCTTCCAAGAGCAGCGCCATGAGCGGCGGATTGGCCTCGAACAGCCAGCGGCGGAACGAGATGCCGTTGGTCTTGTTGACGATCTTCTGCGGATGCACCGCGTGCAGGTCGCGAAACACGGTCTCGCGCATGAGGTCCGTGTGCAGCGCCGAGACGCCGTTGACGCGATGCGCGCCGAGGAACGCGAGATGGCCCATGCGCACCCGTCGCACGCCCGTCTCGTCGAAGATCGACAGCGCGGCGATGCGCGCGCCGTCGCCGACGCCGGACGCGCGCAGGCCGTCGAGATGCTGCGCGTTGATCCGCTCGACGATCTGCATGTGCCGCGGCAGCAATCCCGCGAGCTGCTGCACCGGCCACGTCTCGAGCGCCTCCGGCAGCAGCGTGTGGTTGGTGTAGTTGAACACGCGCGTCGCGATGCTCCACGCCGTGTCCCATGCGACGCCGTGCACGTCGACGAGGAGACGCATGAGCTCGGGCACGGCGATCGCGGGATGCGTGTCGTTCAGCTGGATCGCGACGTGATCGGGCAACGCTTCCATGCGCAGGTGTTGCGCGCGGTGGCGCCGGAGCAGGTCCTGCAGCGAGGCGGAGGCGAAGAAGAACTCCTGGCGCAGCCGCAGGTCCTGCCCCGCGGCGGTCTCGTCGCTCGGGTAGAGCACGCGCGAGATCGCCTCGAGGCGCACCCGGTCGGCCAGCGCACCGACGTGATCGCCGCGATTGAAGTCGACGAGCGACAACGGATCGGCCGCGCGCGCCGACCACAGGCGCAGCGTGTTGACGTGACGTCCGCGCCAACCGGCGATGGGCGTGTCGTAGGCGAGCGCATCCACCGTCTCCGCGGGCGTCCAGCGTGCGCGTCCATCCACCTCCGTGACCTTGCCGCCGAAGCCGACGGTGCATGTGACCTCGGGCCGCTCGAACTCCCAGGGATTGCCGTAGGTGAGCCACTCCTCCGGAAGCTCCTGTTGCCAGCCGTCGCGCACCACCTGCCGGAAGATGCCGTGGTCGTAGCGGATGCCGTAGCCGTGTGCGGGAATCGACAGCGTGGCCATGCTCTCCATGAAGCATGCGGCCAGTCGCCCGAGGCCGCCGTTGCCGAGCGCGGGATCGGGCTCGAGGCGCCTGATGCGCTCGAAATCCACGCCGAGCTCCTCGAGCGTCGCGCGCGCCGTCGGCACGAGCCCGAGATTGGACAACGCGTCGAACAGCATGCGTCCGATGAGAAACTCGAGCGAGAAGTAGTACACGCGCTTGCGTCCGTCGCGATACGTGCGGCGCGTGGTCTCGCTCCAGCGGTCGATGACGTGATCGCGTGCGGCGAGCGACACCGCGACGAGCCAGTCGTGGTCGCGCGCGTGCGCGGGCTCCTTCGCGACGTTGTAACGGAGCTTGGCGAGCACCGCGGCGCGGAATGCCTCGACCGCGCGCGGCTCCGGCGTGTCGTTGACGGGCTCGTAGGGATCGATGGCGGCGGACGAGAGCGGCATGTTCTGGAAGGAAAGCTGTTTCCGCAGAGTTTAGATGACTCGCGCGTCGTAGTGTCGGTCCGCGTTGCATGATGGCGTGCGACCTTGTAGGCTTGACGCGCCCTTGGTTCACGCCCGTTTTTCTTCATTGCCCCGCGGGGACCCTCCCATGCGCAACGCTCTGAACCTGATTGGTGCAGCGGCACTCCTGTCGCTCGCACTCGGTGCCTCTCCACTCGCCGCCCAATCGGTCGTGGAGCGCGGCCAATACCTGGCGCGCGCCGGCGATTGCGTTTCCTGCCATACGGCCGACGGCGGTGCGCCCTTCGCGGGCGGCTTACGCCTCGATACGCCATTCGGCTACATGCTCTCGCCCAACATCACGCCCGACGTCGAGACCGGCATCGGCCGCTGGTCGAGCGACGACTTCTATCGCGCGCTGCATCACGGCGTGAACAAGCGCGGGCAGGACATGTACCCCACGATGCCCTACGATTTCTACACGCGGGTCACGCGCGAGGACGTGGACGCGATCTACGCGTACCTGCGCACGGTCAAGCCCGTGCGTAACGCAGTCGAGGTCAATCACCTCGACTTCCCGTTCAACGTCCGCGCCAGCATGGGCGTGTGGCGCGAACTCTATTTCCGGGAAGGCACCTACCGGCCCGATCCGGCGAAGCCGGCGTCGTGGAATCGCGGCGCCTACCTGGTCGAAGGGCTGGGCCACTGCAGCGACTGCCATTCGCCGCGCAACCTCCTGGGCGGCATCGAGAAGAGCAAGGCCATGACCGGCGCCGCGATCGACGGATGGTTCGCGCTCGACCTCACCTCCGACATCGCGACGGGCCTGGGCTCGTGGACCCGGGAGGAGCTCGCGGCGTACTTCAAGACGGGTGTCGCGAAACAGAAGACGACCACCCTGGGCCCCATGGCCGAGGTGATCCGCAACAGCCTCTCGTATCTCACGGACGAGGATCGGCTCGCGATGGCCGAGTACCTCAAATCCCTGCCCGCGGAGTCGACGCTGCGCACGGGGCGCGTGCCGCCCGATCCAAGCGCCGCGCGCGGCGCGCAACTCTACTCCGACAACTGTTCCGGCTGCCACCAGCCGCGCGGGCGCGGCGTGCCCGGCGTGTTCCCGCCGCTCGCGGGCAACCCCGTCGTGCTCGCGCAGGAGCCCAACGATATCGTCAAGGTAGTGGACCGCGGCATCAAGGCACGCAACGGCTTCATCGCCATGCCCGCGTTCAACATCCAGCTCACCGACCAGCAGGTGGCGGACATCGCCAACTACGTGCGCACGAGCTGGGGCAACCGCGCGGCGCCCAACGCCACGCCCGCGATGGTTGCGAAGATCCGCGCCGGACCGAACTAGCGGACGATCAGCCGCCGCCCAGGTCGCGCACCGGACGGCGGCGTTCCACCGCGTAGCGCAGAAGCGCCGCGAAGCGATGCACGGCATGCACGAACTTGCCGTACGCGAACGCGAGGAACAGCGCGAGCACGATTCCGAGGTGAATCGCCAGCAGCGACGGCATCGCTGCGGTGTCGCGCCACGCCAGCAGCGCGAGACCGGTTGCGCTCGTGAGGAACAGGAGTGCCAGCAGCGCCTCGTTGGCCGACGACTGCGCGGGATCGGTGAACGCGGGATCGCGCCGGCGCGACAGCCACCACAATCCCACGGGTCCCGCCACTAGGCCGAGGCCGCCCACGATGCCCAGGATCACGGGCAGGCTGGTGACTGGATACGGCGCGGGCCAGCGCAGGCCGTAGTGGTAGAACGTTGCCACGACGGTCGCGGCAAAGCACAGCGCGAATCCGTACGCGGTTGCATGATGCAACCTCCGGCGCAGGTTGGAGGGAGGCCCTTCCCCGGCAGCGCAGCCTTCGCCGCCGCCCCCGAGATGCTTGAGCGACGCGGCGTCGTGCATGGCGACGAGCAGCGCCTTCGCGTCCACGGACCCTGTCTCCCCCATGTCGCGCCAGCCCTTCGCGAACATTGCGCCCAGCGCGACGGCGACGAACACGCCCGCGGCGCCGAAGACGAGCGCCATGAAGCCGTGCGGCATCACGTCGTAGAACGCGCCCGGTGCCGACGCCACGCGGCCATAGGTGGCGGCGAGGAAGACCGCGCACAGGATTGCCGCGATCGCGAGCCAGGTCCCCACGCCGCGTCCGTACAGCGAGCCCAGTCACGCGGGCCAGGCGAAGTCGCGGTACGCCTGCGCGCGGATGCGCGCGAGGTTGCGCGGCAGGTTGAGCGCGAACTCGTGCGGCGGCGCGTACTGGCACGCGGTGAGGCAGGCGCCGCAGTTGTGGCACAGGTTGGCGAGATAGCGCAGGTCGTTGTCGGCGAACTCGAGCCTGCGCTCGAGCGCGGGGAACACCGCGCAATAGCCTTCGCAATAGCGGCACGCGTTGCAGATGCTCGCGAGGCGGCGCCCTTCCTCGAGCGCATCCTGCACCGTCAGCGCGAGCGGCGTGGCCTGCGCGAGCACGGGCTGCGTCGTGTCACCCGGCGACATGGCGCGCCGCCTCCGTTCCCGCGATCCGGCCGAACACCGTGCCGATGGTCATCCCGATGCCCGCGAGGTATCCCTTGCCCAGGACGTTGCCCGCCATGATCTCGCCTGCGGCGAACATGTTGCGCGACGGCGAGTCGTCGGCCATGCGCATGCGCGCATGCTCGTCGACGACCACGCCGAGGTAGGTGAAGGTGATGCCGGGCCGCAACGGATATCCCGCGAACGGCGGCACGGCGATCGGGCGCGCCCAGTGCGTCTTCGGGGGCACGAGGCCCCCGGTGGCGCAATCGTCGAGCTTCGTATGATCGAACGTTCCCTCGCGCGTGGCCGCGTTGAACTCGCGCACGGTGGCCTCCACGCTCGCCACCGGCAGGCCGAGGCTTGCGGCAAGCTCGCCGATGCTCGCGGCCTTGATCGGGGGATAGACCGACGGGATGAAGCGCCCTTCCGCGCGCGCATCGACGATGGCGTACGCGACCTGGCCCGGCTGCTGCGCCACGAGCCGGCCCCACACGGCGTATCGCTTGGGCCAGAAGTCCTCGCCTTCGTCGTAGAAGCGCTTGCCTTCGCCGTTGACCACGATGCCGAGAGAGACGCAGTCCACGCGCGTCACGATGCCGCCGTCGAATCGGGGCGCGCGGGCGTCGATGGCCACCGCGTGGCACTGCGTGGGATCGCCCACCGACTTCACGCCCTGGTCGAGCAGCGCGCGCAGCACCGTGCCGCGGTTGTAGGGCGTGCCGCGCACGAGGAAGTTCTGCGCGGAAGGTCCCCACGCCTGCGTGAGCCACTCGTAGTTGGCCTCGAATCCGCCGGACGCGGCGACGAGTGCCCGCGCGGCGATCTCGCGCTCGGCGCCTCCGATCATCACCCGCGCAGCGCGAAAGAGCCCGTCGCGCACGTCGAGGCCGCGCACCTCGGCGTCGTAGACGATGTCCACGCCGAGCGACTCAGCGCAGCGGTAGTAGGCGTTGAGCAGCGCCTTGCCGCCGCCCAGGAAAAAGGCGTTGGTGCGCGACAGGTGCAGCGTGCCCGACAGCGACGGCTGGAAGCGCACGCCGATGGCAGTCATCCACTCCGCGCACGACAGCGAGTTGCGGATCGCGAGCCGCGCGAGTTTCTCCTCGGTGCGCCCGCCGGTGACATTGAGCAGATCCTTCCAGTACTCGTCCTCGAGATACGCCTCGGTCAACACGCCCGTGGGCACGTCGTGCATGCAACGGAGGTTGCGCACGTGACGGCTGTTGCCGCCGCGCATGGCGCGCGGGGCGCATTCGAGCACCAGCACGCTGGCGCCACCGCGGCGCGCGTCGATGGCCGCGGCGAGTCCCGCGTTGCCGCCGCCGATCACCAGCACGTCGTAGTTGCGCTCGAAGTTCACCTGGAGATTCACCCTCGCCGGCGCTTGCCTTCGCGGACGCGCGCCGGGAACAAATGTCGACAATTGTATACAGTGTATCGGCCGGCCCGCAGGGCCGTCAAGCCGCGGCGACCGTGAATCGACTCCAGGGGAGCTAGCGCTTGGCGCCGGTCATCGCGACGCGGATCGCCCCCGCGGCCCGGATGTGGGCCTGCGCTGCCTTCTCCGCGGCCACGGCGTCGCCGCGCGCGATGCAATCCACGATCTCGGCGTTCTCTTTCCAGCCGGACGCGATGCGGCCCGGCACCGAGTACGTCGTGGTGCCGAGGAGCACCAGCGCGTCGGACAGCACGTTCATGACGCGCTGCAAATAGATGTTGTGGGCGGCCGACACGATGGCGCCGTGGAGCTGGCGGTTGGCGGCGGCCACCTCGTCGGGCGCCGTCGCCGACTTGTGCTGCTCGAGGATCTGCCGGAGCGTCGCCACTTCGAGCGGCGACGCGCGCTCCGCCGCGAAGCGCGCGGCAGCGCCTTCGAGCACCTCGCGCATCGCGTAGAGATCGAGGATCTGGCCGTGCGAGAGATCGGTGACCGTGAGGCCGCGCGGCTGGCCGAACGACACGAGACCGTCGGCCTCCAGACGCTTCAGCGCCTCGCGCACCGGCGTGCGGCTCACGCCCATGCGCTCGGCAATCTCCGTCTCGCGTAGCCGGTCGCCTGGGCGCAGGCGGCCGCTTGCGATGTCGTCGCGCACCGCGGCATAGACGAACTCGCCGCGCAGCGACGACGATCCGTCGGGCGAGCGCCGTTCCACGCGCGACGGTGCGGGAGCGCGCTTCGCGCGTGCGGGTCTGGGCGCCGTTGCGCTCCGGGCTTTGCGGGACGTGGCCACTCGATCGTTTAGGGACGGCTTCGGGCGCGGCGATATTAACATCGGCAAAGCGTGCGAAGTCGGTCGCGCCGCCGCTGGCGCCGGACATTGCGTGCAAGGTCCCCGCGCGGGCGGTTTGACGCTAATGTATACATCAGTGTACGCTTCATGTCCAACTTTTCCCCCTTGTTGTTCACCATGCCATCGGGAGAACCGTGCCGGGTCCGCTGACGGGTTTGCGCGTCGTCGACGTGAGCATCATGGCCGCGGGCCCGTGGATCGGCGCGCTGCTCGGGCAGCTCGGCGCCGAAGTCATCAAGATCGAGCCGCCGGCCGGCGACGGCACGCGCTGGGCGGAGCCGCTGCAGCGCGGGATGGGCACGAACTACATGTGCCTCAATTTGAACAAGAAGGGCGTCGTGCTCGACTTGAAGAGCCCCGCCGACCGCCGCACAGCGCTCGATCTCGCGGCCACCGCCGACGTCTTCATCCAGAATTTCCGCGGTGGCGTGATCGACCGCCTGGGACTGGGCTACGCGGCCGTGTGCGCCGCCAATCCGCGCATCGTCTACTGCTCAGTCTCCGGCTTCGGCGAGACGGGCCCGCTCGCGAAAGAGGCGTGCGCCGACTTCATCATGCAGGCGTACTCCGCGTTTGCGCGCCTCAACGGCCGCCCCGGCGAGGAGCTGGAGGCGTTCCGGTTCACGGGTTTCATCGACCTCACGACGTCCGTCGTCGCCACCGAGGGCGTGCTCGCCGCGCTGCTGGAGCGCGAGACCACCGGCACCGGCCAGAAAGTGGAAGTCTCGATGCTCGAAGCGGCGCTCGAGATGCAGTTCACGCGCGTGGCGGAGATGCTCGCCACCGGCATCGCGCCGCGCCCGCTCGGCAGCCGCTCCCCCAACCTGCATCCGGACGGCGCCTATCCCACCCTCGACGGCGAGATCTTCGTCACCGCGCACGACGACGCGCAATGGCGCGGGTTCTGCGCCGCGCTCGCGCGCCCCGATGTCGCGGAGGATCCGCGCTTCGTGACCAACGCGCTGCGCGTCGCCCATCGCGAGGCGCTCGATGCCGTCGTCGAGCCCGTCTTCCGCACGCGCCCGATGATCTGGTGGATGCGCGCGCTCGAGCGTCAAGGCGTGCCTTGCGCGCTCGCGCAGCACTTCGAGGCGATCCGCCATCATGCGCAGGTGCGCGCCAACGGCATGGTCGAGGACGTCGACACCGGCCGCTGGGGCCCCGTGGTCGTCGGCGGCCTCCCCTGGAAGTTCGCGACCACGCCCGCGGCAGTGGCCACACCACCCATCCCGGGCGAGGACACGCAAAGCGTTCTCGCCGACCTCGCGCAGCGGCAGGCGCACGGCGCGCGTTCGGCGTGAGGACGCTCCGATGAGCGATCGCCTCGTCCTGCAGGATGTACGCGTGGTGGAGATCGCGAGCGGCGTCGCGGGACCGATGGCCGCGTGCCGCCTCGCCGATCTCGGCGCTTCCGTGGTCAAGGTGGAGGTTGGCGGCGGCGACTGGACGCGCGCCGCTGCGCCGTTCCTCCCCGACGGCACGAGCGCGCTCTACGCAGCGCTCAACCGAGGCAAGCGCGGCGTGCGGATCGCCGGCGAGGACTCACGCGATCGCGCACTCGTGCGTTGCCTCGTCGAGCGCGCCGACGTTCTGGTGACCGACCTCGACTCTGCGGCGCTCGAGGCTCTTCAACTCGGCGGCGCCGATGCCGACGTTTGCCCGTGGAACCGAAGGCTCGTGGTCGCGCAGATCTCGGACCTCGGCAAGCGCGGTCCGCTCGCGGGCAAGCGCGTGTCCGAAGCCGGCGTGCAGGCAATGGCCGGCTACACGCGGTGGGTCGGCACGACGGGCGGTCCCTCGAACCGCCTCGGAGCCGACGTTGCGGGATGCTCGACCGCGATCTTCACGGTCCAGGCCGTGCTCGCGGCACTCATCGCGCGGCGCACGAGCGGCGAAGGCCAGCGGGTCGACCTCTCGCTCCTCAATTCGCTCCTGTCGATGAAGACGGTGCACCTCGCCGCGCAAAGCGATCCCGATGCCTACGAAGGTCCGCGCGTCGGCGGCGCCTACGATCCTCCCGAGCGCGGCTGGAAGACGAAGGACGCGCCGATCACCTTCGCCTTCGGCGGCGCGGTGGGCGCGGAGGGCAAGGCCGGCTGGGAGCAGTTCGTCGAGGCGGTCGGCCTGTCGCACATGCTGGGAGATTCGCGCTACGACAAGTCGGGCCGCCTCACCACGGGGCTCGGGCCCCGTGCGCGCGAGCTGAAGGAGGAGTACGAGGCCGCGTTCGTCCACCGGACCTCGGCCGAGCTCGTCGCGAAGGTGCGCGAGTTCGGGGGCTTCGCGTCGGCCTATCTCACGCACGAGGAGCTCCTGCGCGAGCCGCAGTTCGAGGCGCTGCGCATCCTCTGCGACACGGGCGACGGCGCGCCCGCGCTCGGCTTCCCCGTCAAGATGAGCGCGAGCGGGACGAGCGTGCGCGGACACGCTCCCACGCTCGGCGAGCACAACGCGCAGGTCGCGCGCGAGCTTGGCATGGCGGAGCCCGCCGCGTGAACGACGAAGCCTCGAAGCGTCCGTTCTACCGCCACCTGGGTTTCGACGTGAAGGACGGCGCGCCGGCGGGCGAGTCGCACATCGAGCTTCGCACGCGCGACGAGATCACCAACAGCCGCGGCGACATGCACGGCGGCGCCATCGCGGGCCTCCTCGATGCAGCCGTGAGCGTGGCCGTGCGCAACGCAAGCGGCGGTCAGGAGATCGCGACCGTCTCGCTCACCGTCAACTACACCGGTCCCGGGCGGGGCACGCTCGTCGCGCGCGGCCGTACGTTGCGCCTCGGGCGCGGCATCGCCAGCGCGGAAGCCTCCGTGACCGACGCGGATGGAGCGCTTGTCGCGCACGCCGTGGCGACCATCCGGATCTTCGCGCCGCGCGGCTAGCGGCCGCCGAACACGTCTAGTCCGCGACTGCGATCAGCGAGCAGTGCGCGGGGTCCCAGGCGACCTCCAGCGTTTCGCCCGTCCTGGCCGCGAGGCGCGGCCGATTGCTCGTGATGGTCAGGCTCTGCTCACCGAGTGTGGCCACGAGGCGCGTCGCCGCGCCGAGATACGTGACTTCCGAAAGCGTCACCCGCATGCGATTGACCGCGTCGTCTCCTGGTGCGACGACGATGTCCTCGGGCCGCACGACCACATCGACGCGCTGGCCGCTCGCCGCGGAGGCATGCCCGACGTGCACGCGCACGCCCCCGCCCAAGTCGACGGTGACAAGCCCGTCGCGCTGCTCGACGACCGTGCCGCGCAACAGGTTGGCTTGCCCTATGAAGCGCGCGACGAATGCATCCGCCGGCGCGCGATAGATCTCCTCCGGCGTTCCCGCCTGCACGATGCGTCCGTGATTCATCACCGCGAGCCGGCTGCTGATGGCCATCGCCTCGGTCTGGTCGTGCGTGACGAACACGGTCGTGATGCCGACGCGGCGCTGGATCTCGCGTATCTCGAAGCGCATCTCCTCGCGCAGCGACGCGTCGAGGTTGGAAAGCGGCTCGTCGAGGAGCAGCAACGACGGCTCGACCACCAGCGCGCGAGCGAGCGCCACGCGCTGCTGCTGTCCACCCGAAAGCTCGCGCGGCAGGCGTTCCTCGAAGCCGCCGAGGCGCGCGAGCGCGATCGCGCGCTTGATGCGTGGCTCCATGTCGGCCTTCGGCACCTTGCGCATCTCGAGGCCGAACGCCACGTTGCGCGCGACGGTGAGGTGCGGGAACAGCGCGTAGTTCTG
>CAZIZD010000016.1:0-1462 GCA_964543615.1 uncultured Alcaligenaceae bacterium
CCCCATGATCAATCCGCGATGGGTGGTGAACCAGCGCGCGACGATGGTCGCCGCGGGCGGCAGGGGGGCGTGCAGCGTAACCTTGTGCCCGACGTGCAGCGCACGCGCGGCGTCGATGCCCGTCGACGTATCGCGCATCCAGAAACCGGGCGTGCCGAGCGAGGCGGCCATCGACGGGAACGCGACGAGGCACGACGGATCGACGTAGCGGCGCTCGGCTCCACCCGCATCGCGGCCGAGGCCGATCGCGATGGCATACGCGATGGTGTCGCGGGCGTCGTACGTGCGCAGGACCTCCGGGAACGTCCAATGGAGGAGGCGCTGCGCATCGATGGCCATGCAGCAGCGCTAGAGCGGGTCCCAGCAGAACACGTCGCCGGAGCGCGCGAGAGGATAGAGCGAGTCGCGGAATGCCGGCGCCATGTGCTCGGCGATGCGCTGCGGCGTCCAGCCATCGTGGCGATGGATGGCGCGCACCGGGCGCGACTGGCTCATGAGGAAGATCTCGTTGCCGCGTGTCGCAAAGATCTGGCCGTTGATGTCGCGCGCGGCGTCGCTCGCGAGGAACACGGCGAGCGGCGCGTTCTTCTGCGGCGTCATGGTCTTGAGGCGCTCGACCCGCGCCTGCTGCTCGGGCGTGTCCGTGGGAATCGCGCCCACCATGCGGCTCCATGCGAACGGCGCGATGCAATTGGATCGCACGTTGTAGCGCGCCATGTCGAGGGCGATGGACTTGGAGAGTCCCACGATCCCGAGCTTCGCCGCCGAGTAGTTGGCCTGCCCCACGTTGCCGACGAGGCCCGACGTGGAGGTCATGTGCACGAAGGCGCCGCTCTCCTGCGCGCGGAAGGCGTCCGCCGCGGCCCGCGAGAGATAGAACGAGCCCATGAGGTGCACGCCGATGACGGCGTCCCAGTCCTCCTGCGTCATCTTGTGGAAGATGCGGTCGCGCAGGATGCCGGCGTTGTTGATCACGATGTCGAGCCGTCCGAACGCGTCCTGCGCGGATCTGGCGATGCGATGCGCGCCGTCCCACGTCGCGACGCTGTCGCTGTTGGCCACGGCCTCGCCGCCCGCGTCGCGGATGGCCTGCACGGCCTCGTCCGCGGGGGCTACGTCGCGGCCCTGGCCGTCGACGGCAGCACCTACGTCGTTGACCACTACCCTCGCGCCCTCGCGCGCGAGCGCCAGCGCGATCTCGCGCCCGATGCCGCGCCCCGCGCCGGTCACCACGGCAACCTTGCCCGCCACCATTCCCGTCGACTGCATGCGGCTCCCCTGCGTCGATGCGATCATCCTGCGATGCTTCAATTATACTGGATGTCCGTATGACCAGAACATCTTCCCCCGGGGACGAGGGACGCGCGGCGGCCGCGGACGGGGCGCTCGCGGGCATGCTCGTCGTCGATTTCAGCACGCTCACGCCGGGCCCGCTTGCGACGCTGTTCCTCGCGGAGGCCGG
>CAZIZD010000016.1:1472-22609 GCA_964543615.1 uncultured Alcaligenaceae bacterium
CGCCGACGTCGTGAAGATCGAGCGTCCCGGCGGCGACGAGATGCGGGCGCGCGCGCCGCGGCTCGGACCCGACAGCGCGCAGTTCGCGCTGCTCAACCGTGGCAAGCGCAGCGTCGTGGCCGACCTCAAGGCGCCGGGCGCGTTCGGGCAGCTCTCCGGTCTGCTCGGGCGCGCGGACGTGATCGTCGAGCAGTTCCGCCCCGGCGTGATGGCGCGACTCGGATTCGGCTACGAAGCTGTGCGCGCGATCAACCCGCGCATCGTGTATTGCTCGCTCACGGGCTACGGGCAGTCGGGTCCGCGCGCGCAGGTCGCGGGCCACGACTTGAACTACGTCGCCGAGTCGGGACTCCTCTCGCTCGGCATCGCGTCGGACGGCGCTCCGTCGATTCCGGCGGCGCTCGTAGGCGACATCGCGGGCGGCACGTACCCCGCGGTGATGAACATCGCGCTCGCGCTCCTGCGCCGCGAGCGAACGGGCGAGGGCGCGTATCTCGACATCTCGATGGCGGACAGTCTGGCGCCATTCATGGCAGGCCCGCTCGCGCGCGGAGTCGGCGGCGACGCGTGGCCGGAGCCGCGGATGGGCGATCTCACGGGGGCCTCGCCGCGCTACCGCACGTACGAAACGCGCGACGGACGCAGGCTCGCCGTCGGCGCGCTCGAGGACCGGTACTGGTCGAACTTCTGCGACACGATCGGACTCGATGCAGCCACGTGCAAGCCGCTCGCGCGCGAGGCCCTGATCGACGCGGTCGCCGCGCGCATCGCCATGCGCACCGCTGAGGAATGGGAGCGCGCGTTCGCGGGAGTCGATGCGTGCGTGTCCATCGTGCGCACGCTGCGCGAGGTCGCGGCATCGGCGTGCGGTCCCGGCTTCGGCCGCGTGACCGCGGGCGGCGCGAGCCTGCCCGCGCTGACGGTGCCGATTGCCGCGTCGCTTCGTCGCGGTGAAGGCGACCTGCCCGCGCCCCCGCTGGGCGAGTCGGGACGCTTCGGTGCCTGACGGCGCGGCGATCCTGCGCGGCGCCTGCGTGGTCGAGGGCGGTGCCGTGGCCGTCGAGGGCGAAGCGATGGTGTGCCGCGCCAATCTCGCGTTCGCGCTGGTCGACCCGAAGACCGGCGTGGTGAAGCAGCCCGGGCATCCGTGGCTCGACCGCAGCATCGCGGGCAAGGTGCTCCTGTATCCCACGGGCCAGGGCAGCAGCAGCGGCTCGTGGTGGCTCATGAACCTCGCGCACGAAGGCTGCGCACCGGCCGCGATCCTCAACGTGCAGTGCGACGTCGTGACGATCGCGGGCGCCGTGCTCGCCGGCATTCCGCTCGTGCACCGGCTGTCCCCCGACCCCTTCGCGTCCATCGCGAGCGGCGACCGCGTTCGCGTCGCGGCGCGGGACGGCAGGGTGGACGTCGTCGTGCCGGGATCGTCGCGATGAAACTCACCGGACCGCAGCAGGCCATGCTGGACGGCCATCGCGGGTGGCCCATGCAGATGGCGATGCGCCTGCTCGTGGCGGTGGGACGCGCGCTCGATGCGGATGGCCTCGTGCCGGTGGCGTCGGTGCATCTTTCGCTCTCCGGCGTGTCGGTGGGAGAACCCGGCCGCCGCTTCTACGACGATCTCGTGACGCGCGGCGGCCGCTTCGTCGCGCCGACCACGCTCAACGTGCTCTCGCTCGACCGCCGCGATCGCGGCCGCGATCCGGCGCTCGCGGGCAGCGAGGCGACACAGCTCGCGATCGTTCAGGCCTGCGAAACGATGGGCGGGTCGCCGATCTATACGTGCAATCCGTTCCTGCACGGCGTCGTTCCGCGCGCGGGCGACGCCGTGGCGTGGAACGAATCGGCGACCGCACCCTACGTCAATGGCGTGCTCGGCGCGCGGACCAACCGCGAAGGCGCGACTGCGCTCGCGTCGGCACTCACCGGCTTCACCGCGCGTTACGGCATGCACGTCGACGCGGCGCGCCGCGGCGAGATCGGCATCGAGGTCGCGGCACCCGTGCAAGGCGCCGACGCATTCGCCGTGCTCGGAGGCGCGGTGGGGCGCATCGCGGGCGCACGCGTGCCGGTGCTGGACGGACTCGCAGGGGTGCCGACCTTCGACGAGTACGCGGCGTTCTGCGCCGCGTTCGCCGCCGTGGGGCCAGGTGCCATCTTCCACGTCGTGGGCATGACGCCCGAGGCGCCGGATCGCCTTCCGCCCGGCCCGCAAGGCGGCGCGCCGATGCGCATCGACGCGCAGGTACTCGCGCAGGAAGTGCGCGCGCATTCGACCGCGCAAGGCGAGCGCGTGGACGTGGTGGCGGTGGGATGTCCTCATGCATCGATCGAGCAGCTGCGCGAGATCGTGGCGTGCGTCGGCGGCCGGCGCGTGCATCCGGGGACGCGTTTCGTGGTGCAGACGAGCGCCGCCATCGCGCAGGCTGCGGAAGGCGAGGGCATCGCGCATGCGTTGCGCGAGGCGGGCGTCGAGCTCACGGCCGACACCTGCGTGCACATCGCGTATCGGCAGGCTCCGGCCGGTGCGGTGCTCGCGACCAACTCGCTCAAGATCGCCTACCTCACCGGCAGCCACGACGTGGGCGTGCGGTTCGGGCCGCTGCCGCAGTGCGTCGATGCCGCGACGACGGGGCGCTGGCCGGCGCCCTGACGCGGCCGCCCTCATCTTGACGCGGGGGGCGTCGCTGCTATGATGTACGGACAACTGGACAAACGGACTCCCCGGCGTCCGCGACGTCCACTATTCCGCGGGACGGCGCGCCGCCCGCTCATCCGAAGGGAAAGACCGATGACGCTATCGGAAACGATCGCCGACTACGTGGTCGGCACGTCGTACGAGGATCTCCCGGCGCCGGTCGTCGCGCGCGCCAAGGACCTCGTGCTCGATACGCTCGCCGTGGCCTGGGCGGGCACCGAGTCCTCCGGATCGGACGAGATGTTCGCGATGATCACCGAGGAGGGCGGGCGCGCCGACTCGACGATCTGGGGCTTCGGCGCGCGCGCTCCCGCGGCGGGCGCGGCGTTCGTCAACGGCGTCACGTCGGCGGCGCTCGACTACGACAGCCTGCACCTTGCCGCGATGGGTCATGCCGCGATCGTCGTGTTGCCCGTGACGCTCGCACTGGCCGAGCGCGAGCGGCTCTCGGGGCGCGAGTTCCTCACTTCGTTCGTTCTGGGCTACGAGATCCTGTGCCGGCTCGGTCTTTCCACGCGCGAATTCAGCGGATGGTTCTACACGTCGATGCACGGCATCTTCGGCGGCGCGGTGGGCGGCGCCAAGGCCTTGCGCTGCGATCGCGAAGGTGTGGTCAACGCGCTCGGCGCGGCGCTCTCGCACGCGGGCGGAACGCAGCAGGCCATCATCGAGAAGAGCCTCACCAAGCGCATGCAGTCCGCGTTTGCGGCGCGCAACGCGGTGTTCTGCGCGCAGCTCGCCAAGCGCGGCGTCGGTGCGCCGCGCGAATCGCTCGAAGGCAAATTCGGCTTCTATGCGAAGTACGAGAAGGGCGATCCCGCCGTCGTGCGCGACGGGCTCGGAACGCGCTACGAGCTGCTGCAGACGATGACCAAGAAGTTCCCGAGCTGCGCGTGCAACCACGCCGCGATCGAGGCCGGGCTCAAGCTCAGGAGCGGCGGTGCGGTGCCAGTGGGCGACATCGAGCACATCGAGGCCGTGATCTCGCCGTTCATGGCGCGCCTCGTAGCCGCGCCGTACAACCCGGTGGGCAATCCGCAGATCGCCGCGCAGTGCAGCGTCCAGTACTCGGTGGCGAGCGCGCTCATGCGCGGCCGCCTCGGCGTGCGGGAGATCCAGCCGCCGTCCGCGCTGGACGAAGGCGCTCGCTCGCTCGCGCATCGCGTGCGCGTGATCGTCGACGAGACGCGCACCGACGCATCGGACATGGGTTCGATCGTCACGGTGAGGCTGCGCTCCGGCGAGACGGTCCAGCAGAAGATCGTGGACCTGCCCGGCACGCCGGAGAACCCGATGAGCGCGGCCGACATGCAGGCCAAGTTCGTCGAGTGCACGTCGCTCGGCGTGTCGCCGCTCTCGGCGACGCAGGCGGGCGCGCTCACGGCGCGCGTGCAGGGCATCGAGGATATTGCCGACATGTCGCGTTTCTTCAGCGGCATGGTCGGCGCCAACGCGACGACGCAACGGCTCGCCTGAGGCGATCCGCCGAACGCCGCAACGCACGGGCGATCACGCCCGGCACGAAACGCGCCCCGACGTGGGCGGAAGGAGGAGGTCGTGTCCACGCATCGCGGATGGCGTTGGGTTGGCGTGCTGGCGCTCGCGGCCGCGGGGAACGCGCTGGCGCAAGGCGCGCCGGACTGGCCACGTCATCCCGTGCGCGTGGTCGTCCCCTACGCGGTCGGCGGACCCTCGGACGTGCTGGTGCGGCTCGTGTCGCCCAAGCTTGCCGAACGCCTGGGCCAGCCCGTGGTGATCGACAACAAGGTCGGCGCAAGCGGCAACATCGGCACCGATTTCGTCGCGAAGTCGCCGCCCGACGGCTACACGCTCGTCATCGGGACCAACACCACCGCCGCGAACGCGACGCTCTTTCGCACGATGCCGTTCGACATCGTGCGCGATTTCGCGCCTGTCACGACGCTGTTCCGTGACGGCAACATGCTCGTGGTCGCGCCGGCGCTCCCGGCCCGCAGCGTGCGCGAGCTCGTCGCTCTAGCGAAGGCGCAGCCGGGCACACTGAGCTACGCGTCGTCGGGCAACGGAACGTCGACGCATCTCGCGGGCGTGCTGCTCACGCAGGCGACCGGCGCCGACATCACGCACGTGCCCTACAAGGGCATTGCGGCCGGCGTGACCGACGTGATCGGCGGGCGCGCCACGATGATGTTCGCGTCCATCGCGGTGGTGACGCCGCTCGTGAAGGAAGGGCGCCTGCGCGCGCTGGCCGTGACGCGCGATTCCCGGGTCGCCGCGTTCCCCGACGTGCCCACCATGGCCGAGGCAGGATTCCCGGGCTTCGATGCGACCAACGGGTGGGGCGGCTTCTGGGCGCCCGCCGGCACCCCGAAGCCCGTCGTCGAGAGGCTCTATCGCGAGATCTCCGCGATCCTGTCGTCCCCCGAAGTCCGCGAGGCGTTTGCGAGCCGCAACGTCGAGCCCGGGGGAGACACGCCCGATGCATTCTCGCGCGCCGTGGCGTCCGACATCCAGAAGCTCGGGGTGATCGTTCGCGCGAGCGGAGCCACGCTCGATTGATGCGAGCAACGGAAGAACTCTCGAAGCGAAGCACCCTCCAACGTCCATCGCACCGTCGCATCGTTCACCCAAGGCCCACCATGCCCACGACCCTGAAACGTGTTGCCGCAGTGCTTGCCGCAGTGGTTGTCTCGATCGCTGCCTTGCCCGCCGCCGCGGCGTTCCCGGAACGCCCGATCCGCATGATCTGTCCCATGCCTGCCGGATCGGCGGCCGATGCGCTGACGCGCATCATCAGCGCGCGCATGGCCGAGACGCTCGGTCAGCCCGTGATCGTGGAGAACAAGACGGGTGCCGACGGCGCCATCGCGGCGGAGTTCGTCGCGAAGTCGCCGCCCGACGGCTACACGCTGTTCCTCGGCACCAACAGCCCGATGGCCGCGGTCCCCGCCTTGCGCCAGCCGCCGCCCTACGATGCGCTCAACGACTTCACGCCGATCAGCTTCGTGGGCAAGTACACGATGTTCCTGGTGGTCAACACGCAGGTCCCGGTCAAGTCGGTGAACGAGCTCATCGATCTTGCTCGGTCGAAGCCCGGCAAGCTCAACGCGGGCACGGGGACCACGGGCGGTCTCATCAACACCGCGCAGTTCAAGTCGCTCGGCAAGGTGGACCTGCTGCAAGTGCCGTACAAGGGCGAGCCGCCCGGGGTCGTCGACCTCGTCGCGGGCCGTCTCGACGTCATGTTCGCCACACCCACCACCGCGATGGCCCACATCAAGGACGGCAAGCTGCGTCCGATTGGCGTGGTGCTCGACAATCGCAGCCCCCTGCTGCCCGACGTCCCGACGATGGGCGAAGCGGGCCTGCCCAGGTTCGTCAACGTGACGTGGGCGGCCATCCTCGGACCGGCCAAGATGCCCAAGGACGTCGTCGCACGCCTCAACGTCGCGGTGAACGAGGCGCTCAAGCATCCGGAAGTGCGCGAGAAGCTCTACGCGCAGGCCATCGAGATCAACGGCTCGACGCCGGAGTGGCTCGGCGCCTTCATGAAGGATCAGATCGAGGTCTGGGGCAGGATCGGGCGCGAGATCGGGATGAAGCTCGAGTGACGCCCGCGCCTTTCTGCCGGCCGCGGCTACCGAAGGAGCAACGATGATGCGCACCGCCTCGCGTTCGTTCGCAGCCGCGCTCGGCGCGGCGTTACTCGCCGCGTCGACGCCTCTCTTCGCGCAGAACTATCCCGAGAAGCCCGTCCAGGTAATCGTCCCGTATCTCGCGGGCGGGCCTGCCGACACCGCCGCGCGCGTCGTCGCGCAGGGCCTCGCCGAGCGCATGGGGCAGCCGTTCGTCGTCATGAACAAGCCGGGCGCGGGCGGCAACATCGGTCACGAGGCCATCGCGCAGGCGACGCCCGACGGCTACACGCTTGGGATCGGCGGCAACACGACCGGCGCCAACGTCGGCCTCTATGCGACGCTGCCTTACGATCCCCTCAAGTCCTTCGCGCCGATCAGCATCCACTATCGCGACGCCAACATCCTGGTCGTGAAGGCCGACTCGCCGATCAACTCGGTCGCGGACCTGATCGCACGCGCGAAGGCCAAGCCGGGCGAGATCACGTTCTCGTCCTCCGGCAACGGGACTTCGACGCATCTGTCCGGCGAGCTCTTCAACAAGATGGCCGGCGTCACGATGACCCACGTCCCGTACAAGGGCGTGCCGCCGGCGATCGCGGACGTGATGGGCGGACAGGTCACGCTGATGTTCGCGTCCAGCACGATCGTGGCGCCGCAGATCAAGGCCGGCAAGCTCAAAGGCCTCGGCGTGACGAGCCAGAAGCGGCTGCCCATGTTCCCGGACCTGCCGACGATCTCCGAGGCGGGGCTGCCCGGCTTCGAGGCGACGACGTGGACCGGACTCATGGCGCCCGCGAAGACGCCGCCCGCGGTCATCGCGAAGGTGCATCGCGAAGTGGTCGCCACGCTCAACAAGCCGGAAGTGCGCGCGCAGCTCGAAGGCCAGGGCTTCGAGGTCGTCGCGAGCACGCCCGAGGAGATGCAGGCGCTGATCCGCGAGGACATCGACAAGTGGGGCGGGTTGTTCAAGTCGCTCGGCACCAAGGTGCAGTAATGCTCGTTTTCCGATGGAGAGGTGATGTGATGAAGCGTGTGCTGTCGGCCGTCGTGGCGCTGTTCCTGCTGGTTCCCCTGGCGCATGCGCAAGCGCCCTCCTATCCCAGCAAGCCGATCCGCATCGTCGCGCCCTATCCCGCGGGCGGCACGACCGACATCGTCGCCCGCTTCGTCGCGCAGGGGCTCACGGAGTCGCTCGGCGTTCCGGTCGTGGTGGAGAACAAGGCGGGCGCCAACGGGCAGATCGGCCACGACTACGTCGCCAAGGCCGCGCCCGACGGCTACACGCTGCTGCTCGGCAACTCGGCGGCGCTGGCTGTGAGCGTGAGCATGTACGACAAGCTTCCCTACGATCCGCTCAAGGACTACGCGCCGATTACGCTGGCCGCGCAAGGCGCGCTGGTCATGGTCGTGAACCCGAAGGTGCCCGCCAACAACATGCGCGAGTTCCTCGCCTGGGCCAAGGCCCAGAACGGCAAGGTGAGCGCCGGGCTCTCGGGCGTGGGCGCGATGCATCACCTCGTGACCGAGCAGCTGAAGCTGCAGTCCGGCGTGCAATGGGTGAACATCCCCTACAAGGGAAGCGCGCCGATGATCGCCGACCTGCTTTCCGGACAGACCGACTTTGGCTTCGACAACATCCCCTCGTCGATCGCCCACATCAAGTCGGGCAAGTTGAAGGCGCTGGCGGTGACGAGCGCGAAACGCACGCCGCTCCTCCCCGACGTGCCCACGCTCGCCGAGGCGGGCGTCCCCGGCGTCGAGGCCGCGGCCTGGCACGGGGTGCTGGCGCCCGCGGGCACGCCGCCGGCGATCGTCAACAAGCTCAACGCCGAGATCGTCAAGGTCCTCCGCAGTCCCGAGATGACGCAGCGTCTGGCCGCGAACGGGCTCGAGCCCATCGGCAGCAGCCCGCAGGAGTTCGCCGACTTCATCGCGTCGGAGAACGTGAAGTGGGCGAAAGTCGTGAAGGCCTCGGGCGCCAAGCCCGAGTAGACCTACCTGCCGCCGGCCGGCAGCAGGCGAGGCACGAGGCCTGCGATGTCCTCGACGCGCACCGCGGACAGCGAGAGCGAATGCGCGCCGACGATGAACGGCTTGAGCGGCTTCGTGATGCGCTCGCGGTAGGCGTCGGAAGCCACCCAGCGCTCCACGCTCTCGAGGTCGGTCCACATCGTGATCACGTAGAGGCTGTCGGGGTCGTTGAGATCCTGCGACACGAAGCGCGCGAGCAGGCCGGGCACGCTCGCCACGTCGTAGTCGCGGTAGACGCGCTCGATGTCGGCCAGCGCTCCCGCAGCGATGCGGCCCCAGTAGATTCGTACGATCATGGCGCTTCTCCTGCGGCGATTGGGGCGGTCATCCCGGCATCGAGGTCTGTTCGTCCGAGGCGTGGTGCTTGCGCATACGGGCGAACTGCACGACCTGCCGGCCGACGGTCTCGAGCTGGAACTTCGACGAAAGGTCGATGCACTCGCCCTCGGGCGAGAAGAGCGGGATCGACGTGTTGATCGCCGCGCCGAGCGGCGTGGGCCATCCGCGCAGCGCGTGCGCCACCGCGCGCAGCGCCGTCATGGTCTGCACCGCGGCCTGCCATCCTCCGGCGCATGCGATGACGCCGACGGCGATGCCGTCGAAGTACGTGCGGCCGTCGGTGCGCAGGTCCTCCGCGTAGTCGAGCGCGTTCTTGATGAGCCCCGACATCGACCCGTGATACGCCGGCGACGCGACGATGAGTCCCGTGCAGCGCCGGTAGAGATCGACGAGGCGGCGGCCGCCCTCGGTGCGCTCCTCGGCGTTGGGAGTGTACATGGGCAGCATGAGGTCGGGACCCGCGAGAAGCTCGGTCTGCGCGCCCTCGGCGGCCGCCGCGCGCAGCGCGATGGCGAGCGCGCGCTCGGTGGTCGAGTTGGGGCGCGTGGTGCCGCCCACGCCCAGGATCAACGGATGAGTCGCATCGTTCACGGATACTCCTTCGTGGCGAAAGGCCGCTACTCGACCTTGGCGCCGGACTCCTTGATCACGCGCGCCCAGCGCACGGTCTCCTCGCGGATGAAGCGCGCCGCTTCTTCCGGCGTGCTCCACAACGCGTTGGCGCCGGCATTGGCAAGGCGCTGCTTCACGTCCTCGGACTGCATGATCGCGACCAGCTCGCGGTTCAGGCGGTCGACGATCGGCTGCGGCGTCTTCGCCGGCGCGAGCATGGTGAACCACGGGCTCGCGACGAGGCTCGGGAAGCCCTGCTCGACCACGGTGGGCACGTCGGGCAGGAGATCGCTGCGCTGCGCGCTCGTGACCGCGATCGCGCGCATCTTGCCGCCCTTGATGTAGCCGATGAGCGCGGGGACGTTGTCGACGTTGATGTCGACGTTGCCGGCGATGAGATCGATCAGCGCCTGCCCGCCGCCCTTGTACGGGACGTTGACGAGCTTGATGCCCGCTTCGATCTTGAACTGCTCCACGAGCAGGTGCGCGATGCTGCCGACCGCGGCGATGGCCACGGTCATGGGCCTCGCATCGCGCGCCTTGGCGAGGGCGGCGAGCTCGCGCAGCGAGTTCGCCTGCACCGACGGATGCACGACCCATGCGATCGTCGTGTCCGCGATCATGGTGATCGGCGCCAGGTCCTTCTGCGCGTCGTAGCCCAGGTTGGGGTAGATCGAGGGCCCGATCGACAGCGCGCCCGAGTTGCCGAGCACGATCGTGTAGCCGTCGGGCGGCGACTTGGCGACGAGCTCGGTGCCGGTCGTGCCGCCGGCGCCCGGCTTGTTCTCCACCACGACCGCGACGCCGAGCCGTTCGGAGAGCTTCTGCGCGATGATGCGGCCCGCGATGTCCGTGGTGCCGCCCGTGGGAAACGGAATGATCATCCGGATCGCGCGCGAGGGGTAGGCCTGGGACTGCGCCATCGCCTCGCCGGGGGACAGCGACAGGCCCCATGCCGCGGCCATCGCGAGACCCATCGCCATCGTTGCAGTTCGTCGGTTCATCGCGTTCCTCCCGCGGTCACTGCGGCTCGAGACTCAGGAGCTTCGTCTTGGTCGCGGTGCGCGCGAACTCGCCGAAGTTGACGAACTCGACGCGCGAGGACACCGAGAGCTCCTGCCGGATGCGCGTTTCGATCGCCGATGCGATCTCCGCGGATGGCGCCACGCCTTCACCCAGCTCGACGCGCACGCGAAGC
This sequence comes from uncultured Alcaligenaceae bacterium, assembly GCA_964543615.1. GTDB lineage: Bacteria > Pseudomonadota > Gammaproteobacteria > Burkholderiales > Casimicrobiaceae > VBCG01. The sequence goes on from CAZIZD010000016.1 coordinate 11,968, forward strand.
GGCGGCTCGACCTTGGGTCCCGGCGAAGAGATGACGACCTGCGCCTTCCCGGATACGCGGGGCATGAAGGTGCCGACCACCGCGACGATGGCCGCCGGATACAGGTTGATGCCGCGCACGATCACCATGTCGTCCGAGCGGCCGATGATGTCCATGCGAAATCCCGTGCGCCCGCAAGGGCACGGCGAGGTGCGCACGCGCAGGACGTCGCCCGTGCGATAGCGCAGCAGCGGGCAGGCTTCGCGATCGAGGTGGGTGAAGATGTACTCGCCCTCCGCGCCATCCTCGAGCGGCTTCATGGCACCCGTCGCCGGGTCGACGAGCTCGACCAGCACGAGGTCCGGCGTCAGGTGATGCTTGCCCGTGTGATGCTCGCATTCGCAGAACACGTTGGGATGCGCATCGGAGGCCGAGGCCCAGTCGAAGAGATGCTCCGTGCCCCATGCCTGCGCCATCGCGCGACGGAAGCTCGGATTCTCGAAGCCGGCCTCGCCGCCGCCGACGAGCACGCGCATGCCGAGCTCGCTCGCCGGCACGCCGAGCACCTCCTGCGATTTCTCGGTGAGGTAGCTCGCGAACGAGGGCGTGAGCGTCATGGCGGTGGCGCGCATGTCGCGGATGATCCTGAGCACGCCCTCGGCCTTGCGCTCGGCGCCGGCGGGAATGTTCACCGCGCCCAGCTGCTCGATGCCCGCGCAGAACGGAAGCCCCGCCGAGAACATCGACAGCGCGAAGCCGTTGACCATGCGATCGCCGGGACGCACGCCGGCGCCCCAGAAGCCGCGACAGACGCTCTCGCTGCGGCGGAGCACGTCGTTGCGCGTGTAGGCCTGGTACACGGGTTTGCCGGACGTGCCGGACGTCGCGGTCGTGCGCACGATCCGGTCCATGGACGCCGCCTGGTGCAGGCCGAAGGGCGGCGCTTCCTCCTGGCTGTCGCGAAGCTCCGTCTTGGTGGTGGCGGGCAGCTTGGCCAAGTCCTCGATCGTGCGAAGGTCCCCGGGGGCAAAGCCCGCCTCGCGGAACTTGCGCTTGTACAGCTCCGAGTGCGAGGCGAGGTACGCCACCTGCGTCTTGAGCTTCGCGAGCTGGATCTCGCGCACGCGGTCCATGGGCATGGTCTCGCGCTCGGCGTTCCAGTACGGTCGCGACGGGTCGTTGCCGCGCGAAGGATCGAAGCACTCGGGAAGGTTCATGGGCGCCGTAGCGGAGGAAGAACGGGCATCACAGTCGCGAGGTCGTATCGTAGGCTTGGCCCAGGTGCAGCTTGCCGAGGGTCACGGCGGTCTTGTCGACGTTCTCGTGCAGGGTCTGTACGCGAAGGTCGCGCACGTAGCGCGCGAGCGGCGAGTCGGCCCAGAACGCGCTCGAGCCCGCGATCTGCGCGGCCTTGTCCATCACGGTGACGGCATTCTCGATCGCACGATGCTTGGCCACGAGGGAGAAGAGCTCGGCCTCGCCGATGTCCTTGCGCTGCCACAGCCACGCCGCGCGGTAGACGAGCCAGCGCACGGAGTCGATGCCGATGCGGATCTCGCCCATGCGCAGTTGCGCATACGAGTCGCCCGCGGTGCCGCGCTTGGGCAGGTACTCCTTCAGGTAATCGAAGATGCCCTCGCTCGCGCCCAGGTACTGCGCGGCGAAGCTCAGGTGCGCACGCGACTGCCAGCGGTCGCGCGGGAAGAATCCCGCGTCGCCCAGCACGTTGGCGTCGTCGACGCGGCAGTTGTCGAGCAGCAGCGTCGGGCTCACCGCGGCGCGCATGCCCATCGGATTCCACGACCCTTCCTCGATCGTGAGGCCGGGCGCGTCCTTGGGGACCATGAAGACCATGAGGCCGTCGGGCGCCGGCGTGTCGCGAAGGTTCGCGAACAGGATGTTGTATGCGACCGCGTCACCCAGCGACGCGTAGTTCTTTTTCCCGTTGACCACGTAGCCGCCGTCGACGCGGTCGGCCACCGTGACGAGGTTGTAGAGCCCGCGCGCGGTGCGGCCGGGCTCGCTGCCGGTGCCGTTGAGCATCGCGCCGTTGGCGATGACGTCGGACAGGATGCGCTTGCGCTGCTCGGGCGTGCCCACCTGGTCCACGAGATGCGCACCATGGCAATGGATGTGCAGGCAGTGCGACGTGGACAGGCAGTAGCGCGCGGTCTGCTCCACGGCCACCAGGTAGAGGAGCGGATCCTCCCCCATGACGCCGCTGCCCATGCCGCCCATGTCGCGCGACACGGTGAGCCCCATGAGGCCGGCGTCGAAGAAGTCGCGCATGTTGGCAAGGGGCGTGACCGCCGCGACGTCGAGTTCGTGCGCGCGCCTCGCGAAGCGCTCCTTGCCGAGCGCGCCTACCTTGTCGTAGACGGCCTGTTGGGCGGGCGTGAAGGAAAAATCCATGGAGCTCCAGTGGTCGGGGAAGCGAACGGCGGTCGCGCGGGCCGGCGCGTAAAGCACGCGCCGGAGGCCTTCGCGGTCGTCTAAAAAACCGGTTGTCCGTACAATAGGCACGCAATCTTAGCGACCGGGCGCGCGCGGTGTCAAACCTCGTGCGCGGAGGCGAACCGGGCGATGCGCCGCAGGGCTCGAAAGCCCCGGCCCTTGCTTGACACTCGCAACTCGCGGCCACTATGATGTCCGGACAATACGTACAACTTTGCGGGCTGCTTTGCGGGGCCTTCTCCGGAGCGCTTTCCGGATTGGCGTCCTTCCATCGGCGTTACCGTTTCGGCGTCCTTGCCTTCGTATCCCACCACCCTCGTTCCCACCTTCCACCCGACCCCACCATGGCACTGGACTTTTCCTTCAGCGAGGAGCACGAGGCCTTTCGCGCCCACGTGCGTGAGTTCGCGCAGCGCGAGATCGCCCCCTACGTGCGCGAGTGGGACGTCGTCGAGCAGCTGCCCACGCACGGCATCTACAAGAAGATGGGCGATGCGGGGCTGCTCGGCATCACCGGCAGGCCCGAGCTCGGCGGCCACGGACGCGATTACATCTCGCTCGGCATCGCCATCGAGGAGCTGGGCCGCGTCGACATCAGCTGTGCGCTGATCTGCTCGGTGAACAACACCATGAGCACGCTCATCCCCGGCTGGGGCGACGACGTCGTGCGAAAGGTATTCCGCGGCGAGAACATGCTGTCGATCGCGACCTCCGAGGACGAGTCCGGATCGGACGTGCAGAACCTGAAGACCACGGCCAAGGTCGAGGGCGGTCACTTCGTCATCAACGGCAAGAAGATCCACGTGAGCCTCATGCCCGGCGCCGACTACATGGGCGTCACCGCCTGGGTCGACCGCGGCGACGGCTCGCCGCCGCGCATCACGTTCATCAAGGTTCCGTCCAACGCGCCCGGCATTTCGTGCGAGCCCATGGAGGAGATGGGGGCGCGCGGCCACCAGCTCGGCATCGTCCGCTTCGACAACGTGCGGGTGCCGGTGGAGGACGTGTTGGGCGGCGCGGGCGAGGGCAAGAAGTTCCTGTACGCGCGCTGGGGTGTCTCGCGCTGCCTCTCCGCGCTCAACGCGCTCGGCGCTGCGCAGCAGGTGCTCGACGACACCATCGCCTTCGTCAAGCGCAAGATCGTGTACGGCCGTCCGATCGGCGTGTACCAGGGCATCAGCTTCCCGCTGGTCGAGCACTACACCAAGGTCCAGGCGTGCAGGCTGATGGCCTACAAGGGCCTGTGGATGTCGGTGGTCGGGCAGAATCCGAAGATGCAGGCGACGATGGCCAAGTGGTCCTCGGTCACGACCTCCGTCGATTGCATCCAGGCGTGCCTCCAGATGTACGGCGCGGCGGGCTATCTCAAGGACCTTCCGGTCGAGCGCCGCCTGCGCGACGTGATGGCGCTGCTCTTCACCGGCGGCACGATCAACATCATGAAGATCATCGTGATCCAGGAGCTCCTGGGCCGGGACTTCGCGGGCCTGCGCGAAGGCGGCGGCGACGCGGGATGATGTGGCCGCGCGCATCACGGGTCCCGCGCATCTCCGGCGCCGATCGCCATGCAACGTGAGTTCGAAGGCCGCGTCGCCTGGGTCACCGGCGCGGGTGGCGCGCTCGGTGCCGCGATCTGCCGGACGCTCGCTGCCGACGGTGCACTCGTGTGCCTCACCGGTCGCAACCGCGAGAGCCTCGCCGCGGTGGCGGCCGGCATCGACGACGCGCGCGTGATCCCGGCCGATCTTGCGTCGCGCGTCGAGGTCGATCGCGCTGCGCAGGAAATCCTCGATGCGCACGGCCGCGTCGACATCCTCGTCAACTCGACCGCGCTCCCCGTGTTCGGAGCGTTCCTCGAGCTCGACGACGACGACTGGGAGCGCGTGCTGCAGGCAAAGCTCATGGGCTACGTGCGCACGATGCGCGCGGCGCTGCCGTCGATGGTGGAGCGGCGCTTCGGCCGCATCGTCAACGTGTCGGGCCGCGGCGGACGCCAGCCCACGCCAGCGCATCTGCCGGGTTGCGCCGCGAACGCGGCCGTCAACCTCCTTACCAAGGGCATCGCGGACATCCACGGCAAGGACAACATCCGCGTGAACGCGGTGGCGCCGGGCCCCATCGACACGCCGCGCCTTTCGACCATCGCAAGCTCCAACGACGCGCTCGCGAAGCAGGGCCAGTCGGCGGCACGTCCCGCGAACGCACCCACGCCGCTCGGCCGACTCGGCACGCCGCAGGACGTGGCCAACGCCGTCGCCTATCTCGTCTCCGAGCGTTCGGCGTTCGTCACCGGCACGGTTCACGCTGTCGACGGCGGCGGCACCGCCGCGCTGTAGCGGCCGATGGCGCGCGCGAACGCGGCCGCGGCCGTGATGTCCGGCGCGAGCCTGACGCTCTTCCTGTGCTTCGCGCTCAACATGGTCGGGCGCGGCTTGGCCGACAGCTTTGCCGTGTTCCTCGTCCCGTTCGGCGAGGCGTTCCATTGGTCCCGGCAGGACCTGACCGGCGTGTTCGCGACCTCGCTGCTCGTGTACTCGGCGACAGCGCCGTTCGCGGGCCTGCTGCTCGCGCGATTCGGCTACCGGACGCTCTATCTCACGGGACTCGTGTGCCTCGCCGCGGGCCTCATGCTCGCATCCACGATCGAGACCATCGTCGAGGTCTATCTCTACGTGGGACTCACGAGCGGCATCGCGCTGTCCACGCTCGGGATGGTGCCGGCGTCGAGCCTGCTCAAGGAGTGGTACGCGGCGCGGCTGCCCACTGCGATCGGCATCGCGTACACCGGCCTGGGCTTCGGAACGCTGCTCGTGCTGCCGACGGCGCAGTACCTGATCGACGTCGCAGGCTGGCGCTTCGCGTACCGCACGCTGGGCGAAGCGGTCGCGGTGCTCGCGATCGTCGTCGCGTTTCTGCCTTGGCGCCGGATCACGGCGGGCTCGCCGCAGGTCGCGCGGCCGCGCGAGGCGGCGCCGTCGATGAAGGTGGTGCTGCAGGACGTATCGCGCGCGGTCCGCCGTCCCATCTTCTGGGGACTTGCGAGCGTCTTCATGTTCACGTCCATGGCGATGTACATCGTGATGGTGCAAAGCGTCGCGTATCTCGTCTCGACCGGGCTCGCGCCGTTGCGCGCCGCGTCCGTGATGGGCATCCTCGGCGTGCTCTCGCTCGGCGGCATGGTGGCGTCGGGCTATTTCGCGGGTCGCGTCGGCTTTGCCGTGACGGGCGTGGTCTCGTACTCGATCTCGCTCGCGGGACTCGCGCTGCTCGCGTGGCTCGCGCACGCGCCTCCGGCCTTCGCGCTGACCGGCTTCGTCGTGCTGTTCGGCTTCTCGCAGGGAACGCGCGGCCCGCTCGTGGCCACGCTCACTTCGCGCGAGTTTCCCGGACGCATGGCCGGTCCCGTGTTCGGTTGCGTCGCTTCGGCAGGCGGCATCGGCGGCGCGCTCGGCTCGTGGATCGCGGGATGGCTCTACGACCATACGGGCCGCTACGAGGCGAGCTTCGTCCTGGCCGCGGCGAGCCTCGTGCTCGGCGCCGTTGCATTCTCCGTGTTCCCAGAATTCCGGCGGGGCCATTCGCGCTCCGCGCATGTCGATCGCTGACAGGAGCTCCATCGTGAACACCATCCTTCCCCGAGACGTCGAGGCGCTGCGCTCCGCTGGCGGCGAGTGGGCTCTCATCGACGTGCGCGAGGCCGCGGAGGCCGACGCCGGTCACGTGCCAGGCAGCACCTTCCTGCCTCGCCGCATGCTCGAGCTGCGCATCGCGGAGTTCGTGAGCGATCCGCGCACGACGATCGTGCTGGTCGACGAGGGAGGCGGGCGCGCGGCGCTGGCGGCCGCGACGCTCGCGCGCCTCGGCTACACCGGCGTGCGTGTGCTGGAAGGCGGCACGCGCGGATGGGAAGCGGCCGGCCTTGCGCTCGACACGGGCAGCAACGTCCCGTCGAAGCTGTTCGGCGAACGCGTCTTCGAGGAGGAGGCGGTGCCGCAGCTGCCGGTGGAGGAGCTCGAGCGATGGTCGCGCGAGGGTCGCGCGTATCGCGTGGTGGACATCCGCACGCCCGATGAATTCAAGATCGCGCGCATCCCCGGTGCGTACGGGGGATTCGGCGTCGACGTAGGCTTGTCGGCGCAGGACCTCGCGGCGCTTCGCGTGCCCGTCGTCGTGCATTGCGCGGGCCGCACCCGCAGCATCATCGCGTGCCAGACCCTGCGCGAGTTGGGCGTGCCCGAGGCCCACGCGCTGCGCAACGGCACGATGGGCTGGACGCTCGCGGGCTTCGAGCTCGAGCGCGAGCCCTCGAGCCGCGTGCTTGAGCCGAGTGCGGCCAGCCGCGAGGCCGCGGCGAAGAAGGCCGAAGAGCTCGCGACGCGCGAGGGCGCCGCGCGCGTGGACGCGGAGACGCTGGCCGGCTGGATGCAGAAGCGCGAGCGCGGGCAGATGAACCTCCACGTCTTCGACGTGCGGCAGGTGACGAGCTACGCCGAAGGACACGTGCCTGGCGCGCGCACGCTTCCGGGAGGCCTTGCCGTGCAGCGCACCGACGAGTTCATTGCCGTGCGCGCCGCGCCCGTCGTGCTGGTCGACGACGGCGAAGCGCGCGCGTGGATCACCGCGATGTGGCTGCGGCGCATGGGACTAGCGCGCGTCCACGTCCTCGCGGGCGGTCTCGAGGCTTGGCGTGCTTCGGGCCGCGCGGTCGAGTCGGGCCGTCCGCGCGCAACGCCGCTCGGTCTCGACGCCGCGCGTGCACGCGCCAGTCCGCTTGCGCCCGACGCAATGAAAGCGTGGATCGCATCGCATCCCGGTGCGCGCGTCATCGACGTCGACACGAGCCGCAACTATGCACGCGGCCATCTTCCGGGCGCCGCGTGGCTGCCCTACGGCTGGCTCGAGGAACGCATCGGCGCCCTCGTGCCGGACAAGGCCACGCCCATCGCCGTGACCTGTCACAACGGCCTCCATGCGATGTACGCCGCGGCGACCTTGTCGTCGATGGGTCACGCGAACGTGTGCGCCCTCGCAGGCGGCGTTCCCGCATGGACGAAAGCGGGACTCGAGGTGGAGACCGGCCTCGACGTCGCCGACCCGGGCGACATCGTGGACCCGCCCTACCAGAAGGACAAGAAGGCGATGGAGACGTATCTCGCGTGGGAGCAGAAGCTCACGCACCGCGGGACGCCGCACGCGTGAGCGGAAGGTTCGATCCGTGCAACTGATCGACGCGGCCGCGCTCGACTTCCCGTCGATCGTGCGGCGAGGCGACACCGTCGCATGGCCGCAGGCGAATGCGGAGCCGTTGACGCTCACGCGCGCGCTGATGGCGCAGCGTCATGCGATCGGACGCTTCCGCGCGTTCGTCGGCATCAGCCACTTCGACACCGTCGCGGTCGAGCATGCCGACGCCGTCGACTTCGCGGCGTACTGCGGCGCGGGGCGCAATCGCGCGCTCGCGCGTGCAGGCCTGCTCGATCCGTGGTGCTGGCACTACTCGACCATCGCGCGCCGCTTCGCCTCCGGCGAGACGCCGCTCGACGTGCTGCTGATCCAGGTCGCGCCGGCCGACGAGACGGGCGCGTACAGCCTCGGCGTGAGCTACGAGTATCTCGCCGACGCGATCCCGCGCGCACGCGTCGTGGTTGCGGAGATCAACGATCGTTGTCCGTGGACCTACGGCGGGCCGTCGCTGCGCGCGGACGACATCGACATCGGGGTTGTCGCGTCGCGTCCGCTGGACGAGCCCGAGCCCGTCGCGGCCGACGCCACCGAGCGCGCGGTCGCGGAGCGCATCGCGGGCCTGATCGAGGACGGCGCCACCCTGCAGGTGGGCGTGGGCGGACTGCCGGGGCTCGTGCTCGACGCGCTTGCCGGCCGGCGCGACCTCGGCGTGCATTCGGGCCAGATCGGCGACGGCATCGCAGCACTTGCCGACGCGGGCACTATCACCAACGCGCGCAAGACGATCGACGCGGGCATCACGATGGCGGGCACGATGATCGGCGGCGCGCGCGTGCACCGGTACGCGCATCGCAATCCCGCGGTGCGTTTCCGTTCCACCGCCTACACGCACGACGTCGAAGTGCTCGCGCGCATCGATCGCCTTGCGGCGGTGAATTCCGCGATCGAGGTGGACCTGACCGGCCAGGTGAACGCCGAGATGGCCGGGGGCACCTACGTCGGCGCGGTAGGCGGACTCGTCGATTTCCTACGCGGCGCGCAGCGCTCGCGTGGCGGACTTCCCATCGTCGGTCTCACGTCCCGGCACGGCGAGCGGGGCCGCATCGTCGCGAGCCTGAGCGGTCCGGCGTCGGTGTCGCGCGCCGACGCGGGCATCGTCGTCACCGAGCACGGTGTCGCGGACTTGCGCGGCACCGGCATCGAGGAGCGCATCCGGCGCATGATCGCCATCGCGCACCCCGATGACCGCGAAGCGCTTGCGCGTCGCGCCCACGAATCGTCACGCGCATCCTTTCAAACGCCAGCAGCGAGGAATCCTTCATGAGCAAGCGTCGCGCCGCCATCGTCAGTCCCGTTCGCACGCCCGTCGGCACGTTCGGCGGGTCGCTGCGTTCCGTCTCGGTGGAAGCGCTCGCCGCTTCCGTCGTCAAGGCCGTGGTCGCGCGCAGCGGCATCGACCCTTTGGCCATCGAGGACATCGTGTTCGCGCAGTCGTATGCCAACAGCGAAGTTCCGTGCATCGGGCGCTGGGCCGCGCTGGAGGCGGGTCTGCCCATCGAGGTGCCGGGCATGCAGCTCGACCGCCGGTGCGGCGGCGGGCTGCAGGCCATCGTCACCGCGGCCATGATGGTCGAGACGGGGGCCGCGGACGTGGTGCTCGCCGGAGGTGTCGAGAGCATGAGCAACATCGAGTACTACACCACCGACATGCGCTGGGGCTCGCGCTCGGGCAACGTGCGCATGTTCGATCGCCTCGACCGCGGGCGCGAGCGCTCGCAGCCCGTGCATCGCTTCGGTGCCATCTCCGGCATGATCGAGACGGCCGAGAACCTCGCGCGCGAATACAAGATCACGCGCGATGAGGCCGATGCGTACGCGCTGCGCAGCCACCAGCGCGCAGCCGCCGCGTGGAGGGAAGGGCGCTTCGCCGACGAGGTGATCCCGGTGGATGCGCCGCAGAAGAAGGGCGCACCCGTCGTCGTCGACCGCGACGAAGGCGTGCGCGCGGATGCGAGCCCGGAGGCGATGGCCAAGCTGCGCCCGATCATGAAGGACGGCACGGTGACGGCCGGCAATGCGGCGCAACAGAACGACGCGGCCGCTGCGTGCCTCGTGGTGGCCGAGGATCGCCTGGAAGCGCTCGGGCTCACGCCGATGGCCTTCCTCGTGGGATGGGCCGCCGCGGGCTGCGAGCCCGCGACGATGGGAATCGGCCCCGTGCCCGCGGTCAAGCGTCTCTTCGCGCGCACCGGCCTTTCGTTCGACGACATGGCGCTGGTCGAGGTCAACGAGGCCTTCGCGTGCCAGGTGCTGTCGGTGGCCAAGGGATGGGGATGGAACGATCTCGATCGCCTCAACGTAAACGGCTCGGGCATCTCGCTCGGCCATCCCATCGGCGCGACGGGCGTGCGTATCATGACCTCCATGCTCCACGAACTGCGGCGGCGCGGCGGCCGCTACGCGCTCGAAACCATGTGCATCGGCGGCGGGCAAGGCATCGCCGCCGTCGTCGAGCGCGCTTGAGCGCCACTGCGACCTCACCATGATCAAGACTGCTCCCGACCAGTATCAGGACATCCGCGATGCGGTGCGCGCGCTGTGTGCGCAGTTTCCGGATGCGTATCACCGCGAGATCGACGCGAAGCGCGGCTACCCGGAGGCGTTCGTCGACGCGCTCACCAAGGCCGGATGGCTCGCCGCGCTGATCCCGCAGGAGTACGGCGGCTCGGGTCTCGGCCTCGCGGAAGCCTCGGTGATCATGGAAGAGATCAACCGCAGCGGCGGCAACTCCGGCGCGTGTCACGGCCAGATGTACAACATGGGCACGCTCCTGCGCCACGGGTCGCCCGGGCAGAAGCGCAAATACCTCCCCGGCATCGCGAGCGGTGAGCTGCGGCTGCAGTCCATGGGCGTGACCGAGCCCACCACCGGCACCGACACGACCAAGATCAAGACCGCGGCCGTGCGCAAGGGCGACCGCTACGTCGTCAACGGGCAGAAGGTGTGGATCTCGCGCGTGCAGCAC
>CAZIZD010000017.1:0-20424 GCA_964543615.1 uncultured Alcaligenaceae bacterium
GCGCCACGCGCCTCGCGACGCTGCGGCACGTGGTGCTTCCGCTCATCAAGACGGGCGTGATCGCCGGCGCGGTGTTCGCGTTAATCCACTCGTTCACGGACGTGAACCTCTCAATCTTTCTCGCGCGTCCCGGCGAGGTCCCGATCACCGTGAAGATCCTGGGCTTCCTCGAGTTCGGCTTCGCGCGCGCGCTCGCGGCGGTGGCGGTGATCACGCTCCTGCTTCCGCTCGTGCTCGTCGCCATCGTGGAGCGGGTGAGCGGCCTCGGCGACTTCATCTACGGAGACCGCAAATGATTCCCCCGAAGCGCCGCTGCGCGCCGTCTTCTCCCGAGGGGTCGCCTCGTGCCTGAGCCCGCACTTCGACTCTCCGGCATCGAGAAGCATTACGGCGGAACGGTTGCCGTCGCCGGTATCGACCTCGACGTCGCCGAGGGCGAGTTCGTCACGCTCCTCGGTCCCTCCGGCTGCGGCAAGACCACCACGCTCGGACTGATCGCGGGGTTCTTCCCGCTCACGTCCGGCGAGATCTACCTTAAGGGCAAGCCGGTCGCGGACCTGCCGTCGTTCCGCCGCGACATCGGCGTCGTGTTCCAGGATTACGCGCTGTTCCCCCACATGACCGCCGCGGAGAACGTCGCGTTCGGGTTGCGCATGCGCAAGGTCGCGTCCGCGGACATCGCATCGCGCGTGAGCGAGGCGCTCGACCTCGTGAAGCTGCGCGGGCTCGGCGACCGCCGTCCGCTCCAGATGTCGGGCGGGCAGCGCCAGCGCGTCGCGCTCGCACGCGCGCTTGTCATCAACCCCGCCGTGCTCCTGCTGGACGAGCCGCTGTCGAACCTCGACTTGAAGCTGCGCGAGGAGATGCGCGTCGAGATCGTTTCGATCCAGCGCAGGCTCGGCATCACCACCGTGTTCGTCACGCACGACCAGGGCGAGGCCCTCGTGATGTCCGACCGCATCGCGGTGATGAACCACGGCCGCATCGAGCAGCTGGGCGATCCTGCCTCGATCTACGAGCGGCCCGCCACGCGCTTCGTTGCCGAGTTCATCGGGCGCATGAACCTGTTCGACGGCGTCGTCACGCCGGAACGCGGCGTGCGCATCGGCGAGCAGGCCTTCGCGATGGAGGTGCCGGCAGAGCTCCCGGCCGGCGAGAACGTCCACGTCGCGATCCGCCCCGAGCGCGCGCGCCTGACCGCGCAGCGCCCCGCGGACGGTGTCTCCCTACGCGGGACGGTGCGCCAGGTGTTCTATCTCGGCGCGACGCATGAGGTGCACGTGGACCTCGCCAGCGGCGGCCGCGGCTTCGTGCAGCTTCACAACGACGGCGACGGCACGGACGTGCGCGTCGAGCCCGGTGCGGACGTGTGGCTCTCGTCGTCCGCGGCGAACTGCCGCGTGCTGCCCGCGAAGGACGCTTAGGCTGTCTTGGCGAAGTCCGGCCGCGGATTGGCGCGGTCGGCGATGACCGGCACTTCGCCTTCGAGGGTCGTGCGCTGCATGCGTCGCGTGTACTTCGAATCGTCCCACGGCGTCGCGCAATGCTGCGTGCAGCGGTTGTCCCACAGGAGGGCGTCGCCCACGCGCCACTTGTGGCGGTAGACGAACTCGGGGCGAATCGCGAAGTCCTTGAGGTAGTCGACTAGCTCCTGCGCATCTGCGTCGTCCATGCCCTCGATGCGGTACGCCCAGCGCCCGATGTAGAGCGAGGTCCATCCCGAGTAGGGATGCTTGCGCGCAATGGGGTGCCACACGTCGGGACGCGCGGCCTTCTGCTCCGGCGTGAGCGGCCCCAGGTGCGGGTAGTACGTCTCGTGGAATTTCGCGCGCGAGAAGCACGCGCGGCGGCCCATGATCCTGTCGCGCACGTCCTGCGGCAATGCGTTGAAAGCGGCGTACGTGTCCGCGTACATGGTGTCGCTGTCCACGGGCGGCAACTCGAGCGCGTGCAGCAGCGAGCCCGCGTTGGGCAGGCGCTTGTCCTCGCCGTCGGAGTGCCAGCCCCATCCCGCGCGCTTGATGCCGACCGGCTTGTTGTCCTTCTCGGCGTTGGTGACCATCAGCATCTCCGGATGGCCGGGCATGTTGAAGTCCGGCGGCTCCATGATGTGCAGCGGTCCCAGGCGCCGCGTGAACGCGATGTGCTCCTCGGGCGTCCACGTGACGTTGCGGAACAGCAGGATGCTGTAGCGATGCCACGCGCGCTCGATCTCGGCGAACGTGGCGTCGTCCAGGTGGCGAAGGTCGACGCCGAGGACCTCGACGCCGAACGAAGGGTGCAGGGGGCGCAGTTGGAGGCTCATGGTCGAAAAAATATACGCCAAAATCGGACGTCCCGCCGCGCTTCGCGCTTCGGGCGTGGCCAGCGCTCAGGTCGCGCCGCGGTAGCGGGCGCGGAACGCCTTGACGTCGGCCAGCGCGCCGTCGCGCAGGCGGGCGATGTCGCTGCCGGCATTCACGAACTGGTATCCCCGGTCGAACATCTGTTGTGCGGTGCAACCCGGATGCGGAACGGTGCCCATCGGCCGGCCGGCGGCGCGGATTGCCTTCTCGGCGCGCTCCAGCAGCGCCGCCACCTCGGGATGCGTCAGGTTGCCCATCTGGCCCACGGTGGCCGACAGGTCGAACGGCCCGATGAACATGAGGTCGATGCCCTCGACCGCCAGGATCGCGTCGATGTTGTTCACGGCGGTGGCCGATTCGATCTGGCAGGCGATGAGCAGGTTGTCGGCGCAGGTCGCCACGTAGTCGGGCGCCATGCCGTAGCTCGACGCGCGCACCGAGCTCGACGCCGTGCCGCGCCTTCCGCGCGGCGGGTACAGACATGCCGCGACCGCGGCGCGCGCCTCCTCGGCAGTCTCAATGCTTGGGATCAGCACGGCTTCCGCACCGACATCGAGCACGCGCTTCAAGTACACATGATCGTTCCAGGGGACACGCACCACGCCGACGGTGGGCGTGGCCGACATGGCATGGAGCTGCGCCGCGAGGCTCGTGACGTCGCCCAGGCCATGCTCCTGGTCGAGCACGAGATAGTCGAAGCCCGCGAGACTCAGGATCTCGACGACCTGCGGGTTGCCGATCATGGTCCAGCATCCGAGCACGTTCTCGCCGCGCGCGAGGCGTTCCTTAAGGACGTTTGGCCGATACAATTCGCTCTCCTCTCCAGGTCGGATCCATGCGATGAACCCCTCAATCCTGCCCCTGATCGACGCCGCTGCCAACCGCTGGATGAACGACGTCATTGCCTTGCGTCGCGAAATCCACGCGCATCCCGAACTCGCGTTCGAGGAGCGCGAGACTGCGGAGCGCGTCAAGCGCTTCCTGACCGCGCGCGGCATTCCGTTTCGCGCGGGCATCGGCGGCACCGGGATCGTGGCGATCCTCGAGGGCGGCAAGCCCGGACCCACGGTCGCGATCCGCGGCGACATGGACGCGCTGCCGATGGGCGAGCCGCAGGAGCTGCCCTATGCGTCGAAGATCGCGGGCAAGATGCACTCGTGCGGTCACGATGCGCACACGTCGATCGTGTGCGGCGTCGCCGCCGTGCTGTCGGACATGCGCGCGTCGCTGCCCGGCCGCGTGATGTTCGTCTTCCAGCCCGCGGAGGAGACGTTGCGCGGTGCCAAGGCGATGCTCGACGACAACGCGTTCGCCGACGGCAAGCCGGACTTCATCCTCGGCTTCCACAACTGGCCGCCGCTTCGCACCGGCACGGTGGGCTGGCACGCCGACGCCTGCATGGCGTCGTCGGATGCGTTCGACGTGACGATCAAGGGGACCGCGGGCCACGGCGCGCATCCGCATCTGGCGGTCGACGCGATCGTGGGTGCCGCGCACTTCGTCGACCAGGTGCAGACGATCGTGAGCCGCGAGATCGCGCCGATCAGCTCGGCGGTGCTCACCATCGGCAAGATCCAGGGCGGCACCGCGCGCAACATCATCGCGTCCGCGGTCGAGCTGCAGGCGTCGGTGCGCACGCTCGAGGCCGAGACTGCCGACAAGGTGCAGGCCGCGGTGCGGCGCATCCTCGAGGGCCTCAAGACCGGCATGCGCATCGAGTACGAGCTCGAATGGACCAAGCTCACACCCGTGCTGCGCAATCACAAGCCGACGATGGCGCGCGTGCTCGGCGTGGCGCGCGAGATGCTGGGGCCGCAGAACGTCATCGAAATGCCGGCGCCCAGCATGGGCAGCGAGGATTACGCGTGGTTCGCCGAGCAGATACCTTCGGCGCATCTTCGCATCGGCTCGAAGATCGACGGCCACGAGACCGCCATCCATCGCACCGACTATCGCCTGAACGAGGATGCCATCCCGCTGGCGACGAAGCTCATGTCGCGGGCAGTGGTCGACCTCCTCGCCTGAATCAGGGTCGGGTCCGATTCGCCGAGGCGGTGCACCGTGAGCCTCGGCGGCGGAGGCGAACCGGCCCCTATTTTTGCTTGGCCAGCGCTTCCTGCAAGACCTTGTTGGCTCCCGAGATATCGGGCAGCTTCTCGCCGGCGTCGAGGCGGCGGCGCTTGTCGATCTCGTCGAATTGCATCTGGATAGCGCGGTCGGCCGCGGGCTCTGCTTCGGACGGGTCCATTACCACCACGCCGCACTCGTCCGCGATGATCACATCGCCTGGCCGCACCGACACGCCGCCGCACGAGACGGGCACGCAGAACGAGCCGCCGAGTCCCACGCGCTTGGTCGTGATGGAGGAGAGGCCCCGGCACCACACGGGCACGCCGTACTCGCGGATCTCGCCGATGTCCGCGACTACGCCATCGATGATCACGCCCGCGACCTTCGCGACCTTGGCCGCGTAGCAGACGAGACCGCCGAATCCCGCGTGCCGCATGTCGCCGCAGCGATCGACGACGAGCACGTCGCCGGGACGCAACTGCCCCATTGCGTAGCCCATGATCGTGCCGTCGACTCCCGGCTGGTGAATGGTGACCGCGGGACCCGCGATGCGCACGTCGGGCTGCATCGCCTTGATGCCGGGGTCCATGAATCCCCAGTCACGGAAGTGACCGATGGTGGCGGGCTCGGCCTTGACGAGCTTCTCGACGAGGGAGGGCGACAGTTGCGGGGGCATGGGATGCAGCGTGAACACGTGAAGTATCTCCGTAGTGAAAGGATCAACGCGGGTGCTTCGAACGGTGCTTCGGCGCGGGTGTCTTCGCGTCCGCGGCGCCTTCGGGCACGAGACTCAGGAACTTGTCGGGCGCGATGTCGATGAAGATGCTGGCGCCCGCATACGCAGCGACGAACAGGATAGGCGCAAAGCGTCCGAACAGGTACGCGAGTCCGGAATAGAGCACGAACATCACCGCCACCCAGCGCAGGAACACGAGCGAGAAGCGCTTCTTGAGGCCGAGCTCCTCGGGCGAACGCGTGCGCAGCGCGCGATACAGTCCCGCGCAGGACCAGAACGCCGCGATCGCCTGCATCAGGAGGCCGGTGCGGAACGAGGGATCGCTCCACAGCGAGTCGAGCGTCGTGTCGCTTCCAAGGAGCATGAAGACGAGGGGCACGCCGAGCGGAACGGCGACGACCGCGGCGAGGAAGGCCGCGGCACCGACGGCCCCCACCTCCCCGTTGACGCGCGCTGCCCACCCGTCGTCGCTGGGCGGCGGCGCAAAGTGGCGCGCGAGGCCCGCGAACATCACGCCGAGCGCGAAGATCGTGTCGGCGAAGTAGAGGACCAGCACGGTGGACGCCGACCAGCCCAGGAGCAGGATGCCGCCCAGGGGAACGATGTTGCGCGCGACGGTACCGGCGATGTCCAGCGGTGTCGGCGCAGCGGCCATGCAACCCCTTATCGAAGCGTGTCGATCGCTCCGGTCAGCGCCACGAGCGTGGCATCGATGTCCGCATCGGTGTGCGCGGCCGAAAGGTACATCATGCCACGCGGAAGGGCCGTCACGCCACGCGCGGCGAGCGCACCGGTGAAGTCGAGCGTGCGCTCGCGGTCCACCGTGCCGAGGTCGCCGATGGACGGGACCGCATGCGTGCCCGCGAAGAGCTGCACGCAGGGGCCCGCCTGGTTCGCCGTGACCGCCACGCCGTTGCGTTGCGCGATGTCGCGCACGTGCCCGGCGATCGTGCGCGCCTGGCGCTCCATGCGCGGGTAGAGCTCATCGGCATGCTGCGCGAGATGGGCGAGGCATGCGTTGGCGGCCGCGACGGAGAGCGGATGGCCGTTGAACGTCCCACGCTGTGAGACGTTTCCTTCCACGAGCGGCGCCATCGCGGCGTGGCTGCCCGAGACCGCGCTGATCGGCATGCCGGCACCGAGCGCCTTGCCGAGCACCGTGAGGTCCGCGTCAACGCCGTAGCGCGCTTGCGCGCCTCCGGGCGCCAGGCGAAACCCGGTGATCACTTCGTCGAAGATCAGCATCGCGCCGTTCGTGCGCGTCCACTCCCGCACGCCGCGCAGGAAACGCGCGTCGGGCTCGAAGCATCCCGCGTTGATGGCCGCGGGCTCCATGATTACGCCGGCCACCTCGCGCGGGTCGAGCGCGCACAGGGCTTCGAGGCTGCCCCAGTCGAGCACGATCACGTGCCGTAGTGCATCGGGATCCTGGCCGCCGGTGGCGGGGCCGTCGCGCGCGGGATCGGTGGCCACGTGGATGGTGTCGGACCATCCGTGGTAATGCGAGCGGAACTTGACGATGGTGAGGCGGCCGGTGACCGCGCGCGCAAGACGCAGCGCGAGTTGCACGGCTTCGGTCCCCGTGGACACGAAGGAGCTCATCGCGCACGAGGGCATCATCCACGCGATGCGCTCCGCGAGATCGGCCTCGCCCGTGGTGATGCCGCCGACGCGCAAGCCGTGCGACAGCGCCTGCTTCACTGCGTCGAGCACCGGCGCCGGATTGTGACCGAGGATCAGCGGCCCGTAGCCCAGCGCGTAGTCGATGTACGCGTTGCCGTCGACGTCGGTGACGTGCGCGCCTTCCGCATGCGCGATGGCGAGCGGCACCGGACGCTGCGTCGCGCGCGGCGACGACGATACGCCGCGCGGCATCACGCGCGACGCGCGCGCGTGATAGGCGGCGGACTGGTCGAGCGGCCGGCTCATTGGACTACCCTCCGGCCCGGCGGGCTCATGACTTCATCTGCGCAAGGGAGGCCGCGAGAGCCGGCGCCGCGCGGGTGAAGAGCGGGGAACCCTCGCGCAGTCCGGCGCGGGCGAGCAGCCACCACGCGCAGCAGAGATTGGAGGTGAGAATGGGGGCGCCACCAACGCCCCGAACGGCGTCGAGGACCGCCGGCAGCGTGAGCATGCCCGTGCCGCTCATCACGATCGCGTCGACGGCGTTGGTGTCGACGCTCGCGAGCGCGCTGCCGACCTCCGCGTGGGTGAGCGCGTACGCGCGGAACGTCTCCGAGATCTTCACGACCTGGACCACTTCGCGCTCTGTTGCGCGCCAGTAGGCGACGGACTCGTCGGTGAGCCACTGCGGATATGGCGAGACGAGACAGATGCGGCGCGCGCGCAACGCGGCCAGCGCGTCGTCGATGGCGGCGCTCGCGGTGATCACAGGCACCCCCGCATGGGCGGACAGCTCGCGCACGAGCGCACGGTCGCCTTCGGGTTTGAGGCGATACGAGGGTCCGGTGAGCCCGATGGCGATGCCCCGCAACGCGAGCTCGCCGAAAGTCTTGACGCTGTCGCGATAAAGATCGAGGTACCGCCGGTTGCGCTCCTCCAGCGTGGTCCCCGGCATGACGGGAAAGCGCGAGGCATAGAGCGTCATCTTCCCGTCGAGGCAGCGCGCGAGCTCGGGCTCGACGGAAGGGTTGGAGGGCGGCACCAGCACGCCGGCCCAGGCATCGGGCCGGATGACCGGTGGCTGCGCAGCGTCGCTCTCCGTGCCGAGACCCCGTGCGCTCATGGCGCCGGCGCCATGTCGAGCATCGCGGTGGTGCGCAGCAGCGCCACCGTCCTGCTGCGGTCGCTCGCGGTGTCGCGCACGTGATCGAGCCAGTCCTTGCCTCCGGCGACGTTGCGGTCGGTGCGCGGGATCAGCATCTGCGTGGCCACACGCCGGCGCTCGTCCGCGGCTTGCTCGACGACGAGCGTGTCCCTCCTGGCTTCGACGATCGCGCGCGCGATCGCGTAGGCGTCGTGCATCCCGCAGTTCATGTTCATGCCGCCGCGCGTGTTGGTGACGTGCGCGCTGTCGCCCGCGAGCAGGACGCGACCGTCGCGATAGCGCGTGGCCACGCGCTTGGCTACGCCGTAGATGTCCTTCATCACGACACTCGGCATGCGCCCGACGTGCGGCATGACTTCGGAGAGCCGCGCGAAGATCCAGTCGGGCTCGAGCGCCTGCGCGTCGTCCACTTCCTTGGGCACGCGAAGGATGATGCGCCAGCAATCGGGCATGCGAAGGAAGCTCACCGACTTGCCCCCGTTCCACAGGTACGTGACGGGCGCGATGCCGGGCAGGAGCGCATCCATGTCGTCGGTGGTCATCACGCGCAGGATCTTGTCGGGATACTCCTCGCCTTCGAAGCCGATGCCCAGGTTTGCGCGGATCTCGCTGCGGCTCCCGTCGGCCGCGATCAGCCAGTCGCCGTCGATCGTCTCGTGGCCCGCGCCGTGACGCACGCGCACGACCACCCGCGGGCCCTGCTGTGCGACGTGCTGCACCTCGGCGTCGAACAGCACGCGCGCGTGGCGGAACCCTTTGAGACGCTCGAGGATGATCGGCGTGACCTGCGCCTGCTCGAGGTGCAGCCGGTAGGGAAACCTGGTCTCGCCTTCGAGTGCCGCGAGCGCGAACTCGGCGAAGATGCCCTCCGGCGTGCGGTACTGCACGCGGTCGGCAACCTGCCCGCGATGGTGCACCTCGTCGAGCACGCCGAGGCGATGCAGGATCGCAAGCGTGGGCGGGTGAAAGGTCGAGGCGCGCGAGGCGGCGGAAAGCGCGGGGCGCTTCTCGACGACCGTGACGCCGATGCCGGCCTCCGCGAGCGCAAGCGCCGCGGTGAGTCCGACCGGGCCTGCACCGGCCACCAGCACCTCGGTTGCTGCCTCAGTCGACATCCCCGGCACTGCGTCAGGCACTTCGTTTCCTCGCATGTTATATGTATCATACTTAATACATTTAGACCGGGCAATCTTCGCGCCCACAGCGGCCGTCCCATGAAACTCGATCTTCTTCTTCGCGGCGGCGTGCTGGTCGTTCCGGACTTCGCCTGCGTGCCGGGGTCCGTCGGAGTGCGCGACGGCCGCATCGTCGCGATGCTCGCCCCGGGCGAGGCGGCCGAGGCTAGCGAGACGGTCGACTGTACGGGCAAGTGGATCATGCCGGGCATCGTCGACCCGCACGTGCACTTCGGCTTCGGCTCGCCCGAGACGGACTTCACGACGGAGTCGCGCTCGGCCGCGCTGGGCGGCGTCACGTCGGCGCTCTCGTTCTATAGGACCGCCGACTTCCGCACAGCGATCGACGCGTACCGCGCCCGCGCGGCCTCGCAGAGCTGCATCGACTTCGGCCTGCACTTCGGCATCACGAGCCACCTGCACGTCGAAACGCTCGCCGAGTGCAGCAAGCGCTTCGGCGTCACGTCGTACAAGCTCTACCTCATGTACAAGGGCGCGGCGGGTCTTGCGCAGGGCTTCACCGAGATCGACGACTCGCTGCTCTACGCCGCCTGCAAGGCCACCGCCGCAATCGAGGGCGCGGTGCTCGGGATTCACTGCGAGAACGTCGAGGTGATTCCTTACCTGCGCGAGCCGCTGCGGCTCGCCGGGCGCGACGACCTCGCGGCGTGGAACGAGCAGAGCCCCGACTTCCTCGAGGCCGAGAACGTGCACCGGGCGTGCTACTTCGCGGGCAAGACGGGGGCTGCGATCAACATCGTCCACCTGTCGAGCCGCGAGGCGCTCGACGAGGTGCGCCGTCATCGCCGGCGCACCAAGACGCCGCTTCACGTCGAGACGTGCCCGCACTATCTCCTGCTGGACGATGCGTCGCCGGCGGGCGTGCTCGCCAAAGTGAATCCGCCGATTCGAGGCCGCGCGGACGTGGACGCCATGTGGGAGGGCATCGCCGACGGCTCCATCGACACCGTGGGCACCGACCACGTGCCGCGCAAGCGCAGCACGAAGGAAGGCAAGGGCATCTGGGCGTCGAGCAACGGCTTTCCCGGGGTGGCGACGATGCTGCCGATCCTGATCGACGAAGGCCATCACCGCCGCGGCATCGCGCCCGAGCGCATCGCCGCGGTGCTCTCGCGCAACGCCGCGCGCCTGTATCGCATGCGCGGCAAGGGCGCGCTCGCGGTCGGGTACGATGCCGACATCACGGTGGTCGATCCCCATCTTGCGCGGACGGTCGACCCCGCCACGCTCGAATCGTTCGCGGACTACTCGCCATACGAAGGCCGCACGCTCAAGGGCTGGCCGGTCGCCACTTACGTGCGCGGGCGAAAGGTGATGGCCGATGGCGCGGTGACCACGGAAGCGCGCGAAAGACCCGAAGGACATTACCTCTTGAGGACATGACCAAGCCACGCATCTGGGATCGATTCCTCACCGACCGCGACCGCCAGGTGCTCGCGCAGGCGGGCTACGGCAAGCGCGGCGGCTTCGGCACGCGGCCCGCGCTCTTCATCATCGACGTCCAGTACAACTTCTGCGGCGACAAGCCCGAGGACATCCTCGAGGGCCTGAAGCAGTACCGCACGCACTGCGGGCGCGAGGCGTGGGACGCGGTGGCGCACATCGAGCCGCTCCTGCATCTCGCGCGCGAGAAGAACTTCCCGGTGTTCTATACCGAGAGCGCGCGCCGCGCCGACCTCCTCGACAGCGGCGTGCAGGTGGGCAAGAGCCACCGCGGCACCGAGAAGACGGTGCTCGAGGGCACGCACGCGACGCAGACGGTGGCCTCGCTCGCGCCGCGCGATGCGGACCTGCGCATCGCCAAGCGCAAGCCGTCGTGCTTCTTCGGCACGATCTTCATGAGCCACTTGAACTTCCTCGACATCGACACGCTGATCATGACCGGCTGCACCACGTCGGGTTGCCTGCGCGCGACCGCGGTCGATGCCTACTCCTACAACTTCAAGGTCGTGATCCCGGAGGAGTGCGCCTTCGACCGCTTCGAGTCGAGCCACGCGATCAACCTGTTCGACCTCAACTGCAAGTACGCCGACGTCGTGCCCGTCGCGGAGGTCGCCGACTACATGCGC
The DNA here is from genome assembly GCA_964543615.1 of uncultured Alcaligenaceae bacterium. GTDB lineage: Bacteria > Pseudomonadota > Gammaproteobacteria > Burkholderiales > Casimicrobiaceae > VBCG01. Next base: position 11,205 of record CAZIZD010000017.1, read on the forward strand.
GGCCTGCCCGTGCGCGCGCCGTTCACCGCTCCCACCTGATCTTCCGAGGATTGCCCCCGATGCTTCGCGCCTTTGCCGTTGCCGCCCTCGCGCTGTTCGCGCCTTCGCTCTTCGCCCAGGGCGCGTATCCCGAACGTCCCGTCAAGCTGATCGTCGCGTTCCCGCCGGGCGGGACCACCGACATCGTCGCCCGTCTCATCGCGCAGAAGGTCGGCGTGCTGTGGGGCGGCAAGGCGATCGTGGTGGAGAACAAGCCGGGCGCGTCGGGCACCATCGGCACCGGCGAGAGCATCGCCGCCGCGCCCGACGGCTACGTGCTCACGGTGGGCAACAGCCAGACCCACGGCACCAACCAGACACTCTATCCCAAGCTGCCGTACGACCTCGTGAAGGACGTGACCCCCATCGCGATGCTCGCGCGCACGAAGAACGTGCTCGTCGTCGCGGGCAACTCGCCGTACAAGACAGTGGACGATCTCCTCAAGGCCGGCAAGACCAAGCCGCTGTCCTACGCGTCGGTGGGCAACGGGGCCTCGTCGCACATCATCGGCGACTTCATCAGCCGCAAGTACAACCTCAACGCGGTGCACGTGCCGTACAAGGGCGGCACGCCGGCGATCACCGACCTCATGGGCGGCCAGGTCGACTTCATGGCCGCGACCTACGGCACCGTCGCCAACCTCGCGAAGGAAGGCCGCGTGCGCATCCTCGCGGTGTCCGACGACAAGCGCGACCCGCGCATGCCGAACGTGCCGACGTTCGAGGAGGTGGGCCTGCCGTCGCTCGGCCTCGACACCACGATCGGCCTGTACGGTCCCGCCAACCTGCCCAAGCCCATCGTCGACAAGTGGAGCGAGGCGATCGGGCAGATGGCCAAGATGCCGGACGTCGACACCACCCTCGAGAGCGCGGGCTTCGACATCTGGTACAAGCCGGCGAGCGACATGGCCACGTATCACCCGAAGGAAGTTCCGCGCCTTGGCAAGATCATCAAGGAAGCCAACGTCGAGATGAACTAGCGGCGAAGCCGCGGGCGTTGGGGGCACATTTGACCGCGCGTCCGGTCCATATCCTCACCGGCTATCTCGGCAGCGGCAAGACCACGCTGCTGTCGCGGCTCCTGCGCGATCCCGCGCTCGCCGACACGGCGGTGATCGTCAACGAGCTGGGCGAGGTGGGACTCGATCACGTGCTGGTCGACCGCGGCAGCGAGGACGACGTCGTGCTCCTCGACTCGGGCTGCCTGTGCTGCGCGCTCGGCAACTCGCTGCAGGAGACGCTCGAGAGCCTGCACTATCGCCGGGCCCGCAACGAGCTGCCCGACTTCGCGCGCGTGATCATCGAGACCACCGGAGTGGCCGACCCCGGCCCGATCGCCGCCACGCTCGGGATCGACAGCGCCATCGCGCGGCACTATCGCCTCGGCAGCATCGTCACCGTCGTCGACGCGATGCACGGACTCGTGCATCTCGATCGCTTCGAGGAGGCGCGGCGGCAGGTGGCCATCGCGGACGCGATCGTCGTCTCAAAGCTGGATCTCGCAGGCGCGATGCCGCAATTGCTCGACGCGCGGCTCGCGGCGCTCAATCCGCATGCGCGGCGCACGGACGCGCACGACATCGCGCTCTTCGACGACGATGCGATGCCGCGCGCGCTGCCGGCGGCCACACACCATCACGACGATCACGATCACCTCGCCGAACAGGGCATCGTCACGCTCACGATCCGTCTCGACGCACCCCTCGACTGGCCGCGCTACGCCGCATGGGTGCAGTGGATGCAGAAGACGCTCGGCCCCGCGCTTCTGCGCATGAAAGGCGTGGTGCGCATGGATGACGGCAGCGTGCTCGCGCTGCACGCCGTGATGCAGCTGTTCGCAGCGCCGGCTTCTGTTGCCTCGATGCCGCCGGAGCTGGGGTTTGGCGTCGTGGTCGTCATCGCGCAGGATGTCGCGCCCGGCGTGCTCGACGAGGCGCGCCTGCGGATCGCTTCCGGGTGCGCAGCCTAGCGTCGACGCGCGGGCAATCGATACAGCAGCGTGCCGAGGACAACCAGCGCGATCGAGGTGGTCGCCGTGAGGAGCCAAAGCATGTCGTACTGCGCCAGAAGCCCGCTCAGCACGGGCCCGAGGAACACGCCTGCGTCCACCCCCGTGCGATATAGCGCGGTGCGCCATGACACGGAATGCGAAGCGCCGTCCCGATTGATGAGGGAGACCGGGAGCATCCATCCGGCGAGCCCGATTCCGAGCAGGGCGCATCCTGCGATCACGACGGGCATCGATCCGAACGCGATCGCCGCAACGCCTGCCGCCATGATCGCGAGCACGATCGCAAGGGTTCGGGCATGCGAAGTGCGATCCGCGAGAATGCCGATCGGCAGCAGGAGCAGAACGTCGAAGACCTGCGGAATCGACAGCAGCAGCGCGACGTTCTCGCGGGCGAGCCCGAAGTCGCGGCTCGCGCGAATCGGCAGGATGAACTGGCCGATCGAAGACCAGGCGATCGCAATCACGCATCCCGCAGTGAAGGCGATGGCCGTGGTGCGCGAGATGCGCAGCGGCGCCCTGTCGCCGTGAGCGCGCTTCTCCCCGCGCGAGAAGAACGCGCGCGGCCCGTCGGCTGCCGAGTCGACGGGAATGGCCCGCAGCACCGCGGGCAGCGCCGCGAATGCGAGGAGCTGCGGCGCCGATGCCGCGAGCAAGGTCTCGTTCCAGTGCCAGTGGGACGGCAGGAAGCCGGCGGCGATCATGCCGCAAAGCACGCCGAGCATGCCGCACATCTCGTATGCGTTGAGCGAGAATGCGCGCCAGTCCGATGGTGCATAGCGGATGATCGCGGTCATGCCGCCCAGCATGCATAGCGAGTGACCGACGCCAGCGAGGGCGCGCCCGGTCACGAGCAACGGATAGGGGCCGTCCATGCCGAGGCAGCCGACGCCCGCGGTCACGCATGCGACGCCGATGACCAGAGCGCGCCGCAGATGGTGTGTGATGAAGAGCCCGGCGGGAATGTCGCTGAAGACGCGGGCGAGGCCGAAGGCGCCGGCCACCGCGCCGAGCGCGAAGTACTCGATCCCGTTGCTCCGGCCGATCTCCGGCAGGAGGACCGGGAACGCTCCGATCGAGAGCGTATTGACGAATATGATGAGGCAGAGAAGGCCGACCGTCCTGCTCGCAGGCGGCATCATTCTCCCGGCTGCACCGCAGCGCTCGCGATGGCCACCGCAGCATCGACATGGGCATCCGTCGTCGCCCATGAGCACACGAAGCGATGGTGCGGCGGCTCGTGGCGCCAGCCCCGCTGGAAGCGGCAGCCGCTTCGCGTGAGGGCCTCGACCGCCGCCTCGGGAAGCTGCACGAACACTTCGTTCCCTTCGGTGGGATGCACGAGGCTCGCGCCGGAGATACGCAGCAGCCCGTCGCTCAGGCGGCGCGCCCTCGCGTTGGCGCTCCGCGCGTTCGCGAGCCAGAGATCGCCTTCCATGTAAGCCAGCAACTGCGCGGCGAGAAAGCGCGTCTTCGGTGCGAGATGTCCCGAGCGCTTGCGCAGGAAGGCGAGCGGCGTGTTGTAGCGAGGATTGAACGAGACGATGGTCTCGACCCCGAATGAGCCGCTCTTGGTGGTGCCGAGCGTGAGCACGTCGACGCCGGCCTGCCACGTCAACGCCTTCGGCGAAGCGCCGGTCGCGGCGGCAGCGTTGGCGAAGCGCGCTCCGTCCATGTGGACGCCCAGTCCATGCTGCCGCGCGATTTGCGCAAGCTCGGCGATCTGGTCCACGCCATACGCCGTGCCGGCCTCGGTAAGATTGGTGAGGCTCAATGCCGCGGGTTGCAGCGCGTGCACCACGCCGAAGCGCGCCTGCGAGAGGTGCTTGCGCAGCGCTGCGGGCGAGAGCCGCCCATGGTCTCCCGCAAGCGGGATCTGGCGCGCGCCGAAGCTGAACATCTCAGGAGCGCCACACTCGTCGGTCTCGATGTGCGCATCCCAGTGGCAGAGGATGGAGCCATACGGCGGCACCATCGCCCCCAGCGCAATCGCATTCGCCGCGGTGCCCGTCGACACCGTGAACGCCTCGAGCGAGTCGTGCTCGAAGAATTCACGCAGGCGGGCGAGCGCGCTGCGCGTCCATGCTTCGTCCTCGAAATTGGTCGCGAAGCCGACGTTGGCCCCGGTGATCGCCTCGACGAATGCCGGGTGCACCGGCGAGGTGTTCTCGGATCCGAAATCGAGGGACTGGTCCGGCTCGCCTCGCACCACCCGATCGCTCATGGTTTCAGTCCTGTAGCCGGAAGACGGGCATGCGGCGTCCCGGCCCGTGCTCCGCAAAGTCGACCATCACCTGCCGGCCGACGAGCGATGCGCCCTCGACGGGGGCACCGGGGATCTCCGCGTAGATGCATGCGCCTTCCTCGATCTCGACAGCCGCGAAGACGTAGGGCGCCGACGCATTGAATCCGCCGTGGTGCGGGCGACGGACCGTCGTATGCGTGACGATCTTCCCGCGGCCCGTCGCGCGGAACCACGTGAGCTCGCCGCCGCGGCAGTGCGGGCAGCAGACGCGGGGATAGAACACCGCCTTGCCGCACGCGGGATTCGCGCAGCGCTGGATCATCAGGCGACCCTCGTTGGCGCCTTCCCAGTACGGACGCGTAACCTCGGTGAGGCGGGGCTGGGGCTTCAACACATGCGCTGCGGCAGGATCGGTCATGCAGGCTTCCTTACTGGACACGTTCGAGGATCGCGGCGCTCGAGCTCAGTCCGCGACCGTAGGCGATCATTCCGTAGCCGGAGATGAGACCCCGCTCGCACTTGACCTGCCTCGCGCCCGCGCGGCCGAGCAATTGCGTGACGCCCTCGTAGACTCCGATCGTGCCTCCCGCCGCACCGGCCTGGCCGGCGGAGAGCTGGCCGCCGCCGGTGTTGATCGGGAATGTGCCGCGTGTGGTGATGTCCGTTTCCCGGACGAAGCGCGCAGCTCCTCCAGGCGGGCAGATGCCGAGGGCCTCCAGCTGCACGAAGCACATCACGGGATAGTCGTCGTACAGCTGCGCGAAGTGCAGGTCCCTGGGACCGCAGCCCGCGCGCGAATAGAGCCGGTCGGCGAATCCCGTCCAGCCTCCGGGGGTTGCGTACACGTCGTTCGCCGGGAAGTTGTGCATCTCCTCCGCCGCCAGGATGCGCAAGGATGGTCCCCGAAGCTCGCGTGCGACGCGCTCCGAGACCACCACGATCGCGTCCGCGCCCACGCAGGGAAGCACGCAGTCGTAGAGGCGCAGCGGATCCGCGATGGGCTTGGCATTGAGATAGTCGGCCATCGTCAACGGCACCTTCAGGAGGGCGTTGGGATTGCGCAGCGCATTCTCGCGGAGCGCGATGCAGAAGCGGCCGAAGTCCTCGCGTGTCGCACCGTGCCGCTCCATGTAGAGGCGCGTGTGCAACGCGAACATGCCGTTGGCGCCGCCAAAGCCTTGCGGCGACATGAACTCCCGCACCGATCCGTTGAAGTGATCGAGCGTTTCGTTGTGCGAGCTCACGTCGAAGGCATCGGCCGCCGCCACCACGACGACGTCGCAGGTGCCGTCGCGCACCGCCCGTGCCGCGTGCGCCATGCCGATCACGCCGGAAGCGCCGCCGTACAGGCCCTGGAAGAGAAAGCGCGCTTCCACGCCGAGGTGTTCCGCGACGGTTGCGACGTTGTCCGGCGGCAGCATGAACGACGTCACGGCGAGGCCGTCGACGCGCGACCAGCCGAGCCCCGCGTCGCGCAATGCGGCGCTGGCCGCATCGTAGATGAGCTTCTGCACGGTGTCGGGCGAGCGCTTGGCATAAACCGTCTGGCCGGCCCCGACGACACGGACCCCTTCGAATACGCCGGCCATCAGACGATCCCTTCGCGCACGAGTTGCTCGAGCTCGGACCGCGTCAGTCCCAGCATGTTCATGTACACGTCCTCGTTGTCCGCGCCGAGCGCCCTGCCGGAATGCCGCACTTCGCCCGGCGTCTCGACGAACCGGGGCACGACGCCCTGCATGCGCACGCTCCCGAAGTCGTCGTCGGGCACCGACACGATGTTCTTTCGCGCGACGTACTGCGGATCGTCGACGATGTCGCGGATGTCGAGCACCGGTCCTGCCACGACTTCGGCCTCCTCGAAGAGCTGCATGAGGGCATCGCAGTCGCGCTCGCGAAACCAGCGTCCGATGATCTCGTCGAGGGCGACGTCGTTGTCGCAACGCAGCTTGTTGTCGAGAAAGCGCGGGTCCGTCGCGAGCTCCGGCATGCCCATGGCGGCCGCCAGCCGCTCGAACGTGCGCTGCGAGCTTGCCGAGATCCCGATCCAGCGGCCGTCGCGCGTCTCGTAGGTATTGCGCGGCGAGTCCTCGGAAAGCCGGTTGCCCTGCCGGCTCTTGACGATGCCGAGCTGGTCGAAGCCGATCACCTGCGACTCCACCAGCCGGAAGAGGGGCTCGTACAGGCTCACGTCGATCTCCTGTCCGGTGCCCGTGCCGTTGTCCCGGTTGTAGATGCCGAACATGGCGGCCATCGCACAGAAGGTCGACGCCACGGAGTCGGCCATCGGGAATCCTGGCAGCGTAGGCGGGCGATCGGGAAACCCCGTGAAGGAAGGGATGCCCGAGAACGCTTCCGCAATCGTGCCGTAGCCGCCTCGCTTGGCGTACGGGCCGGTCTGGCCGAATCCGGATACGCGCACCATGATGAGGCGCGGATTGATCTTCGAGAGCTCGGCAAAGCCGAGCCCCCACCGCTCGAAGGTGCCGGGGCGGAAGTTCTCGATCAGGATGTCGGTGCTCTTCACGAGCTCCTTGAACAGCGCCTGGCCGCGGGGATTGGACAGCGCGAGCGTGATGAGCCTCTTGTTGCGCCCGATGACCTTCCACCAGAGCGAGCGGCCCTCCTTCATCGGCGCCCAGTGGCGCATCGAGTCGCCGATGCCCGGCAACTCGATCTTGATCACGTCCGCCCCGAAGTCGGCGAGCTGCGTGGCCGCGAGGGGGCCGGCGATCATGTTGCCGGCGTCGAGCACGCGCAGGCCGGCGACCGGCCCGCGGCGCGGGATCGCGTTCGTGCCCGTTGGCCGGGTGTGTGCGTCTTGCGTTTGGATGACGATCTCCCTGCTTTGACTTTGTTTCAGAACTTTCGAAAAATGGAAGAATTTCTCTTTGATTTCGGTTATTGTTTTTCACGCATGAACAGCGGTCAAGAACTTCTTTGGAGATCGGCCTCGGAAGTCGCGGATGCGGCGACCGATCAGCCACTCGATCGCGCACTCGCCATCCTGGGCGCGGTGGCCGATGCCGCGCGGCCGATCTCGGTGACCGAGATCGCGGCCGAGTGCAGTCTTCCGGTGCCTACCGTGCACCGGCTCGTGGCCCAGCTCGAGCGCCGCGGCCTTCTCAGCCGCGCGCTGGGGTCGAAGAAGCTGGTCGTGGGTCGCGATCTCGTGAAGCTCGGCCTCGCGTCGCTCGAAGGCGCGCTTCGCACCGATCGACCCCATCACATCCTCGCGACGCTCGCCAATCGCCTGGGTGAGCACTGCCAGATCGGCCGCCGATTCGACGATGCGATCGTCTATGTCGATTCGGTGACGGTGCGGCGCACCGACGGTCTCTACTTCGAGCAGGGCGGGCGAGCCCCCATGCACTGCACGTCGACGGGCAAGCTCTTCCTGGCGGAGATGAGCGACGCCGACCTCGACTTCTGGATCGCCCACGCCGACCTGAGGCGGATGACGCCTTCGACGATCGTTTCGGCGTCGGCGCTGCGGACCGCGATCCGCAAGGTGCGGCACGATGCATGGGCCACCACCAACGGAGAGCTCGTCGTGGGCGTCGTCGGTTGTGCGGTTCCCATCCGGAGCGCGAGCGGGCGGCTGATCGCAGGACTCGGCGTCTCGGCTCCGGATGCGCGCACGTCTCCCGAGCAGCTCAAGAAGTATCGTCCGGTGATGCAGTCGGCCGCTGCGGAGATCGCTGCATCCATCTCTTCCGACGACTAGACGACCTCCCCGCACTGACGAGGACGACCATGAAATCGACACCGCCCATGAACATCGAGAACGATCCGAGCGTGTGGCTCGCGGCGGATCTCGGCCCGACGCGCTCCTGGGTCCACTCGCTCACGGCCGAGTGCCAGGACGAGATCGAAGCGGGCGTCCGCAAGGCCGTGGCCGCCGGGAAGAGCTACACGGACATCGGCCTTGCCGACTTCCCGCTGCCCAGGACCCGCTCGATGTTGCGCGAGGTCTTCGACGATCTCGAGAACGGCGTGGGCTTCTCGGTCGTGGGCGACTTCCCCGTGGACCGGTTCACGTACGAGGAGAACCTCATCGGCTACGCCGGCCTCTCGGCGCATCTCGGCAAGCTGGTCGACCAGAGCTATGCGGGCGCGATGAAGGCCGACGTGAAGGACTTGGGCCTTGCATACGGCAAGGATGTCCGCGGATACAACAGCAACGCGATGCTGCGATTCCACACCGATGGCGCCGTGCTCACGGGCCTGCTGTGCCTGCAGGGCGCAGTCGAGGGCGGCTTGAGTGTCCTCGCGAGCTCGGGAGCGCTCTCCAACCGGATACTCGCGGAGCGCCCCGATCTCTATGCCCTCCTCGCCGAAGGCTTCCATCACCATCGCCGGGGCGAGCATGCCCCGGGCGACAACCCCGTCTCGCCCGGGCCGATCCCCGTGTTCGCGTTCTACGACGGCTTGCTCCACTGCACCTACGACCGCAACCAGTCGCTGTGGTCGGCCGAGGAAGGGATCGTTTTCTCGCCGCAGCAGATCGAGGCGATGGACTACCTCGATTCACTCCTGGCGCGTCCCGAGTTCCAGCTGCAGATGGAGATGCGCAAGGGCGACATCCAGTACCTCAACAATTTCACCGTGATGCATGCGCGAACCGAGTACCGGGACAGCGCCACCCAGAAGCGCCACCTGGTGCGCTACTGGATCGACGTGCCCAACGGCAAGCGCAAGGGACTCACCACGCGCGACCTGTACGTACGCGATGGAAGGCTGGAGCTGGAGAACACGTAGCGGCAATCGGAGTTCAATCGTCTGTTCAATCGAGGAGATCGGGTCATGCTGAAGAAACTCATCGGGGCGCTTGCGCTCGTGGGACTGATAGGTGGCGGTGCCGGTGTGGTGCAGGCGCAGGAAAAATCGCGGCTCGACGAGATCCTCGCGCGCGGCAAGCTCATCGT